>CAJKFZ010000004.1 GCA_905199285.1 uncultured Ruminococcus sp. | reverse complement strand
TTAAAGAAGAAACAATAGAAAAAGTAATCGATTCCATTATCTCAAATGGTATTGAAGTTAATCCAACCCCAACAGGTGAAATACTGATTGATATGGATGACCTTGTATTTTATGAAGTTGCAATGGAAAAACGTGATGATGCTTATCTTGTAACAGGCAATCTGAAACATTATTCTGTAAAAGACTTTATTGTAACTCCATCTGAAATGCTGAATATTTTGAACGAAACAGAAACAGAATAACCATTATACACAGCTTGATTAATCAGGCTGTGTATTTTTATATCAATCCTATTTCCCAAAATTCAATTTTTTTCAATATTGGGAAACAGACTATTCTTCCTCATCATATTGGCTTCCGACCTTAACAAGTGCCATTGCAAATGTACCAATAGCACCGCCGACCAGAATACCGAGAATAAATGTTATCATTCTCATATGCACTCCTTAATATTCAACTGTATCACCGTAGTTTATCATCTTGATAGATTCAATATTTGCACCTAAATCAAGACCATTCCAGTTGTAACAGCCATAATTTCGGCTTACAGCAACACAGGCAGGGAGAGAGCCGTTTCCACGAATGAACTCAACGACACATTTTCCACCATTCCCGAAATCGTGATACTGTCTGTCTCCCTTAGAATCGCAGATTTTTACTGTAAACTGTGTTCCATTGTCAAGACTAATTAAAAATCTATCACCACAATAGCGGTAAAATGTTCCCATAGCACAGCAGTAATCACCATATTCATCACGCATGATTCCTGTATTTGTTACCTTATCAGGTTCAGCACCCTGAACCGCACGCCATGACGGATTTCTGGTAAGTCCCTTTGCATTTTCGTATGCAAAACAGCTAGTCCAGCCGTCCTCATACTCATATTCATAGATAACCTCAACTGTTTCAGTTTTTCCCATTGTTGTGGCAAGTACATTTTCATCAGCATCAAGAATATCAAACTAATATTCCGTACCCTCACGCAGTCCGTTTACATAGCAGATGTTATCATCTCTGAAATCGAAATACACATTATCTATGTAATCATCGGGAACAAGCTGAGTAATGCAAAGGGAGTAATCCTCAATATCTCCGATATTCTATGACAGCTTAATGCTTGAAACGGAAATTGTATTTGCTGTGAAATACTGTTCATCAGGATTGAATCCTGCCTGAACTTCCTTTGTTTCCTCAACAGTTGTAGTAGTTGTGGTTGTTACTGATGTTGTTGCAGTTGGAACTGCATTTCTGTCAGGCAAGTCATAATGACCGCTTCCGACAATCATAAAAAGGCTTGTCCCGATTTCAATTATCTTCGGTGCTAACAGATTTATTGGCATATTCTTTCTCCTTTGTTTTCATCATCTTGGCAAATTCACGATATTTTCTTGTGTATTCATAGGATTTTCCGAATACATTAACGGCTGCGGTATAGAGCTTAGGCTCATATTTTTCGATAACAGCTAATTCTTCATCGATATGTTTGTTGAACGGACAGCCTACGCAACCTGTTCGCTTCATATTGTAATCTGTGTAACAGCGTGAGTGCTGTATGCCGAAATTTTCTTCATACGCTTTTTTATCGCCGTCTATGTACCAGAAAACAGGACGATAAATGTCACAGCCTTTGGACTTGCTGTTTGAAAAACAGGTCTTATAGTTTGCGACCCTGATACCACCTTCAGATTTGCGTATTCCGGTAATTTCAAGGTCTGCATAACATTCCTGAATAAACTTTTTGGCAGGAATTTTCTTTGCATACTCACAGCATTTATTTGAAATCGGAAAATCAGGTGGATTCTGCATAATAAACTCTTTCAGCCATTTGTTTCTGCTGATACTGAATCGGCTCATCTGCTGAATGCCGTTTTCGGCTGTATAATATGTGTTAGTCCACCATTGCAATGCAGTTTTGCAGTTGGGATATTTCTGTAACAGTATATCCAAAGGCTCATCTTCCCACTGAAAATTGTGCTTTTGCAGTCGCATAATCTGTTCAGAAACATATTTTGAGAGAAACGGCACTCCATACTACTTTACGCAGGACGGAATCGGCTTTTTCGCCTTGATATGCTTAATTTCAATGCCGTACTTGAATTCAAGATATTTCAGATGTTCCTTTGTTGCTTCATATTCAAGACCTGTATCAACCCAGTAATATGTAACTTTCTTATCTTCATCGAGATGATGAATAATATCAAGTACAATATCGCTGTCAGAACCTCCGCTTATACTGCATAAGGCTGTATAACTTCTGCGAAGTACATTGTCAGCCTTGCAGTATCCGTCAAGAATTGCATAATTTCTTATGTTCAATAATTCGTTAAAAAGTCAGAATTCATTTTAATCCTCCCAAAATATGTGAAATCATATCAACAGTCCAGCCGTTTCCGATACATTTGTATCTCTGTGTCTGACTGACACCTGACGTATAGTTGTCAGGAAGTGTCTGCAATCTCTCAGCTTCAACTGGAGTTAATTTTCTAATAATGTAATCTCCGTCAGGCAAATCAATTTTGTAAAGACCTGTTTTTGCACCCTGACCGCCGCCGAGAGCCGACAACGTAATTGACTTTCCATGAACCGAGTAAATACGCTGTTCCTGTCCGCCTTTGCCATACTGACCTATGCGAATCGGCTTTGTAACAGGTTCAGCAACCATTGTACGCTGACTTTTTTCAAAGGTATTATTCAGAACTGCTCCTGCATAGGTTGCTGTCATACAGTAGCTTTTATCCTACCAACCGATACCGCTTTCAAGAATGTCATTAAGCAGAATGCCCTTATCTTCAGGCCGGGTTACGTTCGGAATATTTGTCCAGTAACATCGCTTACGCTGTTGCCCTGATACAAGTGCAGAATTTATCATAATCGGCTGAACACCTAAATATGATGAAATTTCATCCTTGATATTCTGGTGAATGGAATTGTTGTTTTCATACAGGAAATAATTACACTTTGAATTTTCAAGTGCCTTTACATACTGCATGAAAAGTCTGAAACCTTCACCGTCTTTTGTTGTTTCTCTGTTCTTTTTCGCCACACTCCAGTATGTACAGGGTGAACCTCCGATTAAAAGGTCATAACCCTGAAAATCTTTGAAATTGCCATCAAATACATCACCATGCTGAATAATATCAGGGAAATTATTATTTGAAACCGTCATGGCGTATTTGTCAATCTCAAAGGCATCATATTTCTCTACGGGAAGACCGGCACGTTCAAGAGCCAATCTTCCGCAGGAAATACCGTAAACAGGCTTAATACTTTCAAATTCTCTCTGTTTGTCGGCTTCTCTGTATCCTCTCATAAATCCGTTTGTACCACCAATGTGATACGCAGCAAAACCTACAACTGCACAAATAACCCCGAAAATTGTGCTGACACCGACAAATTTTTCTCTTTCTCATTGTCTTATGTCCTCCGATTTTAATTATTACTTCGGCAACTAAATATCGATAGTTCTTGTTCGGATAGAAAAAACAAGGGTCTGGACAACACCGCTAAATTTGACGATTGATATTATCAATAAATCATTGCCGAAGTAATAATCCTCATCGTCCTCATCATCGCCAAAATCACTTGCAAGGCTGTCATACTCCTCAATAAGTGCTTCATAGTCGGAAATGAGCTTTGTATACTTTTCTCTCAGCTCAAGATTTTCCTCAATAACAGGTTCAGTAAGTTTCTTCAATTCAGCAGAAAAATCACTCATAGCCTTTTCAGCGAAAAGCATAGAATTAGATACTCCGTTCTTATAGCCGTTCTTGTAAGATGTCTGCTTAATATCAGCCACACGCTTGATGATAGCTGCCGTTGCAAAAACAGCTCCTGTGATACCTTCGATAAAGTAAGTTTTCTTCATATTAACAACCTCCATTATTCATCATCTTCGTTGATTTCATCTTCATTGTCATACCAAGTTATGTCATCATCATCAAAATTGTCATTGTCTGCAATTCCTGTTTTCTTAGGCTTTTTAAGGAACTTGAAGCCTACAAATCCTGCACCGCCGATTGCAATAAGTCCCACTGCAAGATAAACCATACTCATATTCGGAGCAGATTTTTCAGGTGTGTCTGTTTCTTCTGAATCCTCAGTTTCAGAAACACTTTCTGTCTTGGAATTTTCAGACTCAACAGCCGTTGTCACTCTGCCGTTAGCATCCTGTGCTGCCTGTAATGCTTCTTCAGGAGTAATTGTCGGATTTCCTTCCTCATCTTCCTGACCTGCATAGAGAAGTACGTACAAATCATAGGAATCAACTTTATTGAGGAAGAAAACATTATCCTCACCGCTGTCAGATGAGTAATTGATAAGTACATAGAAAACGTGACCGTCCTTTGTGGTTACAGCTATAAACTGCATTTCTTCGCTGTCATAAATAATCTTTTCAGATTTTATGAGAGTTGCATTGCCGTCAGTATCGTAATAATCATCACCATAAAAATCAGGTGAAATATTATCCGAAACAGTTTCACCGCTTTCATTCATATCGCTGAGAATATCCATAACATTGGAAAAATCAGCTTCATTAAGCGTAAAATCTGTTGCTTCCATTGTGGTTTCTTCCTCTGTTGTTACTTCGGCAGTAGTTGCGGTTTCGGCTGCGGATACTGTAATACCTGTTGATGCAAGTGCAAGCATTGTAGCTGACACAGCAAAACTAAAAAATTTGTTTTTCATCTGAAACTTCCTCTTTTCTGTTGTTTTCGGTTAAGCTGTCAAGCATGGAATCAATATCATCAAAGGTAACACTGTTTTCTTCCATTTTCTTAATCAGCTTTGAATATCGGGCAAAATCGTCTGATGTCATTGCATGATTGCTAATTTCAGCTTTAAGCTGTGAGTAGCTTAAAAGCTCAATCTGTGTATCAATCCGCTTTTTTTCAGCCGTCTTGTCCTTGATGTCCTTTTCAAGCTGTTCTGACTTCTTTTGCAGTCTTTGGAGCTTCTGTTCAATAGGAATCAAATACATTTCCTCCCTTCATTTAATACAGAATAATCAGAGGATCAACATAATCCCAACCGCTTCCGTCTGTATCAATTTTTACCTTTATATGCACATAATGACTTGTGGAGTTATCGGAAACCGAACTATCACAATTCTTATTGCTTGTTGAATAAGCGAAATAATCGCCGACTTTGATTGTATCTCCCTCAGACAGACTGCTTATGAGATTGACATTTGATAGATAAACCTCTGTATCACGCTTTGTACCGACATTGCCGTCATACCAGTATTCAACGTCATTTTTTCGGAGGACAATGCTGTGATTTGAAGCATCAATCTTTGAGATTTTGCAGTCGAAAGGAGCATAAATCCTTGAATTTTCGTTTAATACAATATCAAGACCTTCATGCAGACTATTGATTTTGCAATGAGTCTGATTCCAGTTCTGCATATCATAGCCGAATCCGTTTGTAACAGTAAAATCGTGAATTGTCATTGTGCCAAACATATTTCGGAGTGTCTGATGATTTCCATACATCTGACCACTGTCCTCACCAAGAAGCAATTTATAATATTGCAGACGTTCAGATGATTTTGACATAGATTTCAGCTTGTCCCCAATTACTTTGTCAAAGGTTATCTCCTGCTTTACGCTGTAATAAAGTCTGCAATCCGTTTTCCAGTCATATTTTTTCAGAAAACTGCACCAGTTTTGTTCGGGAATGACATACGGAATCGGAACGATAAGTTTACCGTTTTCTCAAATGCCGTAGCCACAGGTTTCACCATTGGTGTACCATTTGCCGAAACAAGTTCCGCTGTTATCGTAATCATCAACATACTGATTCTTGAGATACCAGCCTGTTGCGGAATATCCGTCATTGTAGTTCAGAACCTCACCATTGGAAAGGTCAAAAAACAGTCTTTTTCCGTCTGTTACAGCACCCATAGGCAATGCTGACGGAGAAGCAATATCAATGTATCCGTAACTGCCTGTTGTACCTGAATCCTCAATAGAATAATATCCTCTTGCATCAAAGTGATAGCGATATTCCCAATGGGAAGTATTATCGTAATTGCAGACAAATTCATATTCAGCATCGAATATTTCTTTTATCAGGGGTTCGGTACTGTTTGTATATTTCCAGTATTTAATGTCACCATTGTCGGCGGCATCAAAATCATAATAGTAAGCACACAGGAAACACCACAGCTTGTATGTATCAAAATCATAATCAGGTGTCCAGTTGTATACTGTGCTGTTGCCCCATTGGAAAGTATCAGGTGTATCTTTCATTCCGCTTGTATTTATGCCAAGATTCGACAAGCCTGTTTTCCAAGTTGAAGAATCACCGACTAGCTTGACATTCTGATTCATATCCCAAGCAAGTTTTGTATAATACTTTTCAGCTTCGGACAAATCATAATCCTGTGCAGCATATGTACCGAGAATAAATCCCGAACTGCTTGAAACTCCCGAAAACATCATTACAACCAGTGCAACAAGCAATAATATCAACAGAATTACTGCAATTAGTATCAGAAAGAATTTTTTCACTTCTGCTGTGTACACATTCTTTACAAATCGAAGAAATGCCTTTAATCCGTCCTTGAATCTTTCACCGAATGAAGATTTATGACGTTTTTTATTCTGAGCTTTCTTTTTCTTCTTTGGTTTATCATGCTTTTCTTTAAGGCGATTGTCCTTTTTTCGCAGTTTTTCCTTTGATTTGGAATCTTTATCAGAAATCTTGTCACGCTTTTTCTGCTGATTCTGTAATCGCTGCGGTTTGCTGACTTTCTGAACGGCAGGAGCTACAATTCTGCGTTTTGTGGAATCAATTGCATGAAGAACATCATTATCCTGATCCTCATTTACAGCTTTCTGCCAAGCAGATGCTTTCATTCGGTTTCCTGTGTATTTCACAGGTTTTGTAATCAGCAGACCGGGATTTGAATTTTTAGCTATCTTTTTCTGATTTGTCAAAGTCAGATTTCGGAATTTCTTTTCAGATTTAAGCTGTTTCAATTCAAAATTTAGCTTACGCTTATCCTGTTTATATTTCTGCTTTCTTCTTATATAGAAGGCTCTGTCGAGATTTGTTTTATCATTGTTTCTGAATTTGCTTTTGTTAAGCTGAAATTCTTCCTTGTTACCAATCAGCTTTCGGAGGACTTTTCTTTTTTCAGGCTTGAATTTTTCCTCTTTGAAGATAACATTTTCTGCCTTTTTAAGCCTGTATTTTGCTGTCTGTTCCTCTTTGAGAAGCAAATGAAACTCATCAATATAGTAACGGGTAATCTTTTTCAGATTTCTGTTTTCGGAAACTCTGTTCCATACAGTATCCTGAACGATAAGCATACCGACCTTTTTAAGCTGATTACTCAGCTCCTTAATATCAAAGCAGATAATTCTGTTTGACATATCAATGTTTGTATGATGATTGAAAAGATTCTGAGAGCCGTTTACAAACATTTCAAGAGAGTTGTATACTCTCAGGGCAACTTCGCCCTCATTTTCAAGCTCACGCTGTAAATCCGAAAGCAACGGCATTTTATCTGCTGTAGGCTCATTTTCAATAAACTGCTTGTAAAGTCGCTGTACACACTTATCAATTACAGAACGTTCTTCCGATGAAAGACCATATCTGCCCCCGACAATAATCTCACAAAGAGAGATAATAAAATCAGACTTGTTTGCGATAACCTCCATAGTATTTTCAAAAAGATAGCTGTCTATCGTTATATCCATAGGATTGATGTGATGTTCTGAATTACTTGCAATTCTGATAAGCTGTCCATGAAGTGCCTGAACAAGCGGGAAATATTCTCCTTCGGGATCGCAGATGATAATATCATCAATAGTTGTAAGGAAACAGTCGAGATTCTCACGTTTTACGCTGAAAGACTTGCCCGAACCCGGTGTTCCAAGTATAAGTCCGTTTGGATTCTTTAATCTGGACCTGTTGGCACGAATCATATTGCCCGAAAGCATATTTACACCGTAATATGTAGCCTGTCCGTCCTGAAACAGTTCCTTTGTTGTAAACGGAACGAAAATTGCAACACCCTAAGTGTGCATTTCTCTGCTTACGGGAATTTCGTTGTAACAGAGTGGCAGAGTTGAAACAAGTGTCTGTTCCTGCCTGTAATCGTAAGGAAACATAAGACAGTTATTTTTCTGACAGATACGTTTCAGCATTTCACTCTGTAATTTAAGTTCATTTTTGTTTTTTGCATAACTTCTGACGCTGATTGAAATATGAAATAATCTCTCGTTCTTGCTGTTAAGGTCAGCAAGGAGCTTTTCAATATCATCAATGTACATTTTTATCTGCGGTGGAAGAATATCTGTATCATATCCCGATTGTGAAGCCTTTTTCTGTTCGTCAACCTTCATCTGTTCAACATTTGTCAGCTTTTTCTTGACAAACTTCAATGCTTCAATCTGGTCGAGAGGTTTAACGTGGATATTTACGCAGAATAAATTCTGCATTTCAAGAAAATCTTTCAGAACCTCGTCTGAAAGCTCTCCTGCAAGAATATTCATGCCCCATACTGCACCATAGGCATTGCCGATTTCAAAATTCTGCTTATTGAATTTAAAGGACTTCGGACAGATAAAATCTTTTGTGTCCATCCCTGCATGAAGCATACTGTCCCAGTCAAACACAAAATTCTGACTGCCGTATGGATTAAGAGCATAATACCGAGCTTCAAGTCTTTCTGTTCCGTTTAAAGCCTGTGCTTCAACTCCGAATACCTTGAATCCCTTAATCACATCATTTTTAATTGACATGAGTTTAGCTCTTGCCGATTTATATGATGTGCTTTCAATTCCGAAAGTGAGAAATTTTCTTGCTGACTGACCGTTTGAACCTTTAAGAAGTTTATCTGTCAGCATTTTTGAATACTCAGAACGAATATCATTAAAATCATCTTCCTGATTCGGAATCTGAATTGTTTTAATCAGCTTATCTTTTGAACGATTCTGATTTTCAAATGTCAGCTGAAACCTGATAGTATTATCGAAAAGATTGATAATATCACAGTATTTATCAAAAATATTGTTCTGCTCCTCAAATTCAGCAATTGAATAATTGGCATCAAAAAACTGTACTGTCATGGAATAGAAGTTTTCCGACACTTCACAAATTCCGTCACGATACATTGTGTTATACGGAATTGTACTTTGTACTGAAGAATTTTTCTTGCTTTCATTTTTGATTTCTGCCATTCTTGCTGACAGAATCTTTTTTTCTTCTTTGGTAAGTTGTTTTGACGGCTTGCCAATGATAACTGCGGCAGATGCCTTGTTATCCTTTATTTTGACATTTTTCTTTCTAAAGCTCATCAAATACCGCCTTTAATCAGGAAGTCAACGCTCTGAATCCCTGAGTTTCTTCTTTATTTTTGTATATTTAAGCTGATTTTCAATACATTCATATATATTGCTTGTCTTGAAAAATCGCTTCCTTGGTCTTGTGAAATACTCACGCATATATTTAACCTATTTTTCAAGAAAAACTCCGTTTTTCTTATAAAGTCCGCAAATGATTGCAGGAGCAGCACAAGCACCCATTGCAAATATTGCTCCTGACATTCCTATTGAAGCTCTTGTCAGAAAGAATACGGGCGCACCTCCTAAATCCAATCCTGTCAATGCTGATTTTTTTCAGAACGAGAGTACTTGATAAATAGCTGCCTGCACCAAACAACGTGCTTAGTCCGTTTGAGCAGACATTCGTGCCGAATGAAAAAAGAGCTGATGCGATATAAAACACATTCGACACAAGAATTACACCGCATAAGGCTTTGATAATCCATTTTATAAAGATAGAATCATCAAAATCCTTGAAATTGTTTCCTCTGATGATTGGCTGAATTAAATCATTCAGAAGTACGATTGTGAGAATAAATCCACCGACCGGCACTACAACATTGTTGCAAAGTGTTTCTATTGTAGACCATATTGCTGTTCCGCCTGATGATGAGCCTGTAAACTGTGCAGGATGTTTTGTAAGAAAGTGCTTATAAGACCATTACTGTTTGTTGTTGTATCAAATGTGTTTTTTAACATTGCTGATATGCTGTCAAACTGTGACTTTACTGCATCCTGAAACAAATCTTCAAGCCAGTCCTCCAAGCTGTCAATTGCATCGCTGACTACTCCCATATATTTTTCACTCCCTTTCATTTTCGGAGTGCAGATTGCTCATCCAAAACCCATTATTGCAACGCAAAACCCACCGCTATGTAGCTAATCTGATGTTTTAAGGTCAGATTAAACTGCACCTGTCATCATGCTCTGGAGTACAGGAACAAGGACGGTAGCGAGGAGAATAAGTCCAAGACCAGCCATAAGCTGTTTCATGCCCTGTGACTTTGCGCCTGGGTTATCATTTCCGTAACCTTCAAGGAGGTTTACGATTCCCCATACACCAACACCGCCACCGATAAGACAGATAACGGACTTGAGTACGGTACAGGCTGTTGTGATGAAAGAAGATGTGTCCACTGCACCTGTTGCGGCGAAAGCCTGTGTAGTACACATAGTTGCCATTGTTGCAAAAGCAGTTGCATAAAGAGTTGCCTTCTTTGCGTGACGGCTGAATCTGGAGAGCCACTTATGCTTAGGCTCAGTTGTGGTTGCGTTTGTTGTCTGTGCAGACTCTGCTGCTGTGATGTTCATTGTTTCCATAAGGTAAATTCTCCTTCAAATAAAATCATTGTCTGTACGTTTGTATCAGACTGTCCGTTCAGCTTCACACGATTCTCTCTTTTTTTATCTTTTCGTGTTCTTCACCGACTGCCATTGCTGACAGATTCGTTGTTTTACAGCTTCACACAGCCTTTTCTCTTTCTGCGACTTATGTGGATTTTTGTGTCTGACCTGAGCATTTTAACGTATTAACATTATCATTCTGTCGAACTCTCTTTTTACACATCTTTTTGTCAGTTACAAATGATTCAATGTCAAAGTAGTTTTTATCGTCATAGTCAAGCAGAAGGGGATAATTTTTGTGACGTGTAATATCGTATTTATCCGAGAAGAACGGACGCACTCCTCGAAGCTGTAAGATACACTTACCGCCATCCATTACTGCAAGTTCGTCCTGACTTTTCAGCTCTTTACCGAGCTTCTGATAGTTCAGACCGAAACTTTCAGACTGCCCTCTGGTGTTCGACGTATTGAAACTGTCAATAGTTTCTTTGTCAAGACTTTCCGAAATCTCTTTAAGCGTAGTTTTTTCCTTACCTCCAAGAAAAAGCACTGTATCGCAGTTACCCTCAATTGTGTCGGCATTATCTTTGTAAATAGCTTTGAGCTGAGATTTTGCCTATAGGATAATACTTGCTGATATTTCTCTTGAACGGATAGTTGCAATCAGCTTGTCAAAGTTCGGAATTTCGCCTATATTGGCAAATTCGTCAAGCAGACATCGGACATGATATTTTAATTTGCCGCCCTTGCTGTTGTCAGCTTTGGTGCAAAGCAGATTAAACATCTGGGAATACATAATCGCCACAAGAAAGTTGAATGTGGCATCAGTATCGGAAATGATAACAAACAATGCTGATAATTCATCACCAAGCGTATCAAGGTGAAGCTCATCATATTTTGTAATTTCCAATACCTCATCAATAGCAAACGGAGCCAGTCTTGTGGAACAGGAAATGATAATTGATTTTGCTGTTTTTCCTGCGGCGAGCTTATACGCCTTAAACTGTTTTATTGCAAAAGCTCCGATTCGTCTTTGCTCCTCAGTAGGATCGTTGTTTCTCATAAATTCATAGGAATCATCATCTTCATTTTCCGGATTATCCTCATCCTTTTCAGGTTCGGGAATCGGATCACCATTCAGCCACGTTTCAAGACACTCAAACTGAATATCAACAGCATTTTTGAAGGTTTCATCATCTTCTCTTGCTTCTGAATCGTTTATCATTTCTATCAGCGTTTCAAAGTTGCGTTCATCTTCAGGATTCAGCGTGAAAATCATAGCAATATATGCTGTATACAGCAGTTTTTCAGCTTTTACCCAGAAATCATCACCACCGCTTTGCTGACTTGATGAAGTGTTTTTTATGAGAACTTCCACGAATTTCAGAATATCTTTTTCTCTGTTTTTTTCAGAAATATATGCAAACGGGTTATAATGCATGGATTTTGCAAAGTCGATTGTGTTAAAAACTTTGATTCTATACGGCTGATAATAAGATTTTCCGTTATCGTCTTTAACCAATCTGCCTTTTTGAAGCATTTTTCCGCATTCAACCAATACCGTACCTTTAGGATCGGTAACAATATAGCTGCACTGCATCAGGTTCGGTTTAACAAAGAATCTTGTCTTACCTGAACCTGAACCACCGATAATCAGGATATTTTTGTTTCTTGCATATTTCGGATGTGACGGTTTACCAAGTGTCAGACTTTCTGTTTGTGTGAGAATGACATTATTCTCAAAACAGGTTAAATCCATATACGGCTCAATATCCTTTGAGTTGCCCCAACGTACTGAACCATATTCTTCACCCTCACGAAATTTCTTTTTATTTTCTGCCTTGAAATACAGAACTGCTTTCATAACACCTGCAACAACACCGCCAACAAGAATATCAATAATGTTAAAGCTCAGAAGAATCTGTGCAAATGATGTGCCGATATTCTCCATGAATGGAAGTATTTTCTCCTGAAACCCATCACCATCAGCAATTCTGTAAGCATAGCTTAATTTGTTTCCTGCATATGCAAACATCAGATAAGGCATACTTGCAAGAAGTATCTTTTTTATCTTCTTTGAGTTAATCTGCATAGCCGTACCTCCGTTTAGTGAAGTCCGACCTTGCACATGGAATAATTGATTCACAGTACATAAAGTCCTCCTTAATGCGACATCTGTTTTGTTTTCTTACGAACCTTTTCCTTCTTGCGTGGCTGTTTAGCAATTTTCTTCGCTTCACGTTTCAGAGCATTTATGCTCATTTCGCCACGATTTTTGATTTGATTCTGCATTTTTCCTGCATACTCCGCAAAAGCCTTGTCGAAACTTTCGTTGTTGTTTGCAGATATGAAAACGTGATAAGTCGGAGGATTGGTTGATTTATCCCTTTTCAAAGCGAAATCAAGGTCATATTTTTTTGCTGTACTGAGGAAACTGCCGATATTGTTTTCAGTAACCTCAATGCTTTCAAGTTTTGACTTGCACTTGTTTTCAAGCTGTTTATAGGTCATTCTGCCTTTCTTCTCAGCTTTTCCGTCAAAAAATTCTGAAATTGCACCCTTGAGAATATCAGCCGTCATCTTTTCAGCCTGAACAGATAAATCTATTGTCTTTTTTGCATCGCTTTCAAAATCTGTCGGCATAGGTTAATCCTCCTTGTTCATGTCATAAACTCCATACATTTCACGCTACAGCCATTCCACAAGTTTTTTCTTGGCTGCTTCTGCTTTCTCAAACGTGTCATACTCACCGAGAATGTAATTCATTCCTGTGATGGTGTCAGCAAGAAGCAGATGTCCTCAAATTCTTCGTCGGGAATTACAGTTTCATCCTCATCAGTTTCCATGTCAACAATATCCCTTGCAAAATTCACAGGAGCATCATCAACGTAGATTACAGCAATATTGGAGTAGTTCACAATGTCACCGTCCTGATTGATAATCGTCTTTGCCATGATATTTCACCTCCCTTCGCTGAAATCAGCTTATTCTGTTATGCCGAGCAATTTTCTAATTTCGTCAAAATTTGCCTTAGCCTGTTTCTGACGATAGGAAACACCATGAAATCCTAAAGATAAACAGCATTGAAAGATTCTGTCAAAGGTTCTTCTTCTGCGTAAATCCGATGTTTCTTTCATATAAGCCAGTTCAAAATTTGTTGTAACGATAACAGGCTTACAAGAGCTGATTCTGTAATCAACAAGCTCATGCACACGCTCCAAAGCATAATCCGTACCACGTTCAGCACTTAAATCATCAATTATTAGTAAATCAGGGTATGCGATTGATTCAAGGTAAGAATCGTATTCACTCTTGTTGAAGAATCCACTCATTTCCACAATCTGCATTGAAGTCAGCCAACGTACACTCATGCCTTTATTCAGCAAAGCATTGGCAATACAGGCTGCAAAGTAGCTTTTTCCTGTGCCAACATCACCGTAAAGCAGAAAGCCGTTGTTTCCGACAGCATCAAATTTCAGTGCGTATTTCTGAGCATATGTACGCTTTTTGTAATCATCAATCCTGTCACTTGCTGCATCTGCAAACATTGCAGGAATCTTGCCGTTTTCCTTGTTTTTTCGGATTCTTTCATAGAACTTTTTCTGTGCTTCTTCACGCTTATAGCGTTCAGATTCACAATGACAAATGCAGTTCATTATTCTCTCATCACCCAATAAAATTACCTTTGCCTGTTTGGGTGTGCAGCATAATCCGCAGTAAATCAGTCCTGTTTCTGAATCTGTGTAGTCTGTTTCAGGATTATTGCTGTATTGCATTTCACAGTTATCAGCAATTTTTTTAACCACTTCAAGTAAGCTGTTCATATCTTTTCTCCTTTACTCAACATCTGCAAACAAGTTTTCATCATCAGCATATATTCTGACTGTCTGCTGTTTCTTAATCAGGCTTGGGAATCTTTAGGTTACTCTGGTTACAACCCAGTTTTTGATAGTATAATAATCAGATGCGTATGATTTGTTGTTTGCAAGTTTATAATTATTCAGTTCCTCAACGCACGTATCTGCAAAAGGCTTTCCGTATTCGGCGATGAGCTTCTCCATTTGTTCAGGTTTCATTTTTACAGCTTCAGCAAAAGCGATTTTGCCGGTGTCTGATTTTGCCACTGTCTTTTTTTTTAGTTGTCTTTTTATTATTTGTCTTTATTGTCTTTTTTTGGTTCTCTCTACAGAGAACAGGTGTACTCTCTACAGATAACGGACTGTTATCTGCTGAGAGAACACTTGAATCCGACTTAACTGTACTCTCCTCAGAGAACACCCTGTTATCTTCTGAGCGAACATCTGAATCACTCTCTGACAGCTCGTCATTGTATCTTGGAACATCCCATTCGTCAGAATTGCAATTGAAGGAAATCCTGTTTGAATACCTTCCTTTACTGATTGATATAATCTTCATTTCTTCCAATCTGACAAGTTCTCTTAAAACATTAGGACGTGATATGGATAATCCCTTACTGATAAATCCGTATGACATTGAATCTGAAATCTTGTTGTATCCGAATGTATGTCTTACTATAAACAACAGAACACGAAACTGTGTGTATGTAACCTTTATGTTATACAGCTCAACCATAAGCTAATTAGGCATTTTAAAATAGCCGTTATTGGCATTTATTGTTTGCATTTTAGTACCTCCCGAAAAAAAGCTGCTCTCAGACCGACTTCTGATTTACTCTGTATACTTTTTCGCCGTTGATAATTTCAACGATGACATAATTTTCATGAACAAGTACATTAAGAGCATTCTGAATTTCCTCATCATCGTCAGGGACAAATTCAAAAATATCAATATCTTCTTCCATCTGCTCTAAACGGCAGAGTGATGAATACAGACCTCGTTCGGTCATACCGATATTGTTATCGTGAAGGATTTCATTTTTAATTACAGTAACATTATTTTCAGCCTTATCAACAAGTTTTCCCATATTACATTTCCTCCGATAAAAAAATTAAGCGTTCCTTAAAATTAAGAAACGCTTTCAGGCAATAAAAAAGCGCCTCTGATTGAAATCAGAGACGCAAAGTAATTGTAAAATTGTCATTGTCAGCAATAGATTCTACCAAATTTTCCTTAATGAAATTGAATTTTATTTTTCGACTGCAATCGTGCAAATCAGTATATGCACTGCATTATATTTTTTCACTCAATTTCGCCTTATAAATTTTCCGTTGTGATTGTAATTTTTCCTTGTATTTAAGGCACTGTTCATTGTTTTTTAATTGCTCTTATTATATCTTATAATGTGGAAACCGTAACCAAAGTTCTACCAAAACGTTTAAAAAGCAGTTTTTCATAAAGTCCGATTCTACAGGATTTTTGTTTTCAGACACCTCTCAAAGCTCAATTCTATGGGATATTTCAGCGTTTAAGCGATTAATTCAGTTTGAAGCAGTATGAGCTAATTAGAATTTATCATATTAGTACAAAATAATTATGAATAATATTGATCCACGCATAATAAAAATATATTCATTGATCTCTGTTCTTAAAAATTATTAATTCATTTACGTTACATATTCCTCAAGTGCCAGACGAGGCAACTCGGTGCAGGTTAAACTCCTGTTATTTGCACAAACAACCAAAAGACCGTAAGTATTTAATTACTTACAGTCTTTAATTTATACGCTTTTTAACGGGTTTCCACTGAAACAGGTGTACTTGATAATACCCATTCAAATCAAATTTGATGCCAAGACTCTTATCGTCATCCTAATGAATCAGGATTTTATTAACGAGCATCCTTAGACTCACGAAATTTTTTCAATAAAACACTTGACAACATCCAAATTGTATGATAAAATAAACACATGAACAATTATTCATATATGAAAGGACAGTGGTCATTATGGAAAAAACATATGCTATTATTGGTCTGGACTGCGCACACTGCGGTTCAAAAATAGAAGAAGCAATAAATAAACTTGATGGAATTGAATCTGCCGTTCTTAACTTTCCTATGAAGACCTTGAAAATAAAGGGAAATATATCCGACGATACACTTGAGATAATCAATAAAACCGCTGGAAAAATTGAAGCTGGAGTTAAAATAGTTCCAAAAGATAAAACTTCAGCCGTTCAGCACGAACACAAACATAATCATGAGCACAGCGAATGCTGCTGCGGTCACTGCCATGAACATGAACACGATCACTCCCGCTCTCATGACAAAAAAGAAAGCCATTTCGATGAAATTATTTCTTTTATCATAGGTGTAACTATTTTTGCCGCAGCGGTTATTTCCGGAAAAGTACTCGATATAAAACCTCTGACACTTGCTCTTTATGCCGGAGCTTATCTTATTCTCGGCTACAAAATACTTCTTGCAACATTCAAAAATATACGCATGAAAAATTTCTTTGATGAAAACACTCTTATGACAGTCGCAACTTTGGGAGCCTTTGCTCTCGGAGAATATTCAGAAGCTGTGGGAGTAGTTCTCTTCTTCAAAATTGGCGAAATGTTTGAGGATTATGCCGTTTCCCGAAGCCGCAAGGCTATAACCGATATCGCAGAACTTCGTGTTGATGAAGCTGACGTTCTGCGTAACGGAGAGTATCAGCGTATTCCTGCTGATGAAATCAAAATCGGAGATATTCTCAGAATTAAAGCCGGCGAACGAATTGCCGCAGACGGAATTGTTGAAAGCGGTTCTCCAAAAATTGATACATCCGCTGTAAACGGCGAACCTGTTCCTGTAACGATGCATAATGGCGAATCAATTTTGTCGGGATGCATTAATCTTTCCGAAACCTTTACGCTTCGTGTAACTGCCGCTCCGGAAGATTCAATGATATCGAAAATTGCTCAGGCAGTTGAAAACGCTTCCGCTGCAAAACCGAAAATCGACCGCTTTATAACTCGTTTCGCAAAAATTTACACTCCTATCGTAATAGCAATTGCAGCGGCCACGGCTATTATTCCATCGCTCATAACCGGTAATTGGAGCAAATGGGTTTACTCTGCGCTGACATTTCTCGTTATAAGCTGTCCATGCGCACTTGTTTTAAGCGTTCCCCTCGCCTATTTTTCGGGAATCGGAGCAGCTTCCAAACTCGGAATACTCTTCAAGGGCGGAAATTCGGTTGAAGCTCTTGGTAAAGTAAAAGCCATTGCATTCGATAAAACAGGTACTCTCACCAACGGAAGTTTCACTGTTACAGACGTAAAAACCTGTGGTTCTCTCAGTGAAAACGAACTTATCCGTCTTTGCGGAAGCTGCGAACAGGTCTCATCTCATCCAGTTGCCGAGAGTATTGCAGATTACTGCCGCAGCAAATCTCTCGCACTTTCATCTCCTGAAAATGCCTCCGAGCTTGCAGGAAGAGGTGTTTCAGCCGAAATCGATGGTTTAAATATCCTCTGCGGCAATGAGCGGCTTATGAACGAAAACGGCGTCACATTGAAGATGAATGAAGAAAAAATTATCGGAAGTGTAGTCTATGTTGCTGTAAACGGCAAAATACAGGGAAGAATAGTTGTTTCCGATACTGTAAAAAAATCATCTTCCAAAGCAATATCTTCACTTAAAGCAATGGGAATCAAAACTGTTATGCTTACAGGAGATAAACCCGAAAATGCTGAAATACTGGGAAATCAGCTTGGTATCGACTATGTCAGGGGAGGACTTCTTCCCGATGGTAAACTCAACGAGATAAATCGTATCCGCAGCCAATCCGGAGCAGTAATGTTCATCGGAGACGGTATAAACGATGGCCCTGTTATTGCCGGAGCCGACGTAGGCGGCGCTATGCAGACCGGCTCCGATCTTGCTCTTGAAGCTTCAGACGCAGTTTTCATGAATTCCGAACCGGAAGCTGTTGTAAAGGCAAAGAAAATAGCTGATAAAGCGCTTAAAATCTCGTACCAGAATATAATTTTTGCGCTTGCGGTAAAGCTGGCAGTTCTGGTTCTCGGACTTGTCGGACATCCGAATATGTGGTTTGCTGTTTTTGCCGATTCCGGAACAGCAATGCTTCTCATTCTTAATTCTATAAGAATACTCAATACTAAAAAATATAAATTATAATAAAAGGGACTGTTTCAGTGGAAACAGTCCCTATAATTATTTATGAACTTCCTTTTGTATATCGTGCGAGCAACCGTTATTCGTCGTATTCTACGGCATCTGTTGTTAAACGCTGCAAAGCATCCTTCTGCGCTTGCATATCTTCTTCTACTTTTCTCATTTTTTCTGCCTCTTCCATATTCCTTTGAGCCTCTAAAGCGATCTGATAATTCTGTAAAGCTGCTATCTGCTGATTCAAGTTTTCCATCTCAATATTAAGTTTTTCAAGCTCAGATTCACTAAGTCCACCAGATTCGATTTTCTCTTCAATGCTTAAAACGAGCTGTTCAAGATTTTCGGAATTAAGCTGCAATTCATATTCTCTTTCCTCATAATTCATATCAACTGTTTTTAACGAATTGCCATTTGAACTAAGATAAATATAATTGCGGTTTCCTCCATCTATTGAAGATTCGAGCGTTAATGCGCTGTAATCGTTATTCGTAATTCTGTTATAAGGAATATAAACAGCCATAGTATTTCTCACCAGTTCATTATAAGGCGCAGCGATACAAGCTATTTCATCCTTGCTGACTACCTCAGCCTGATATATATTTTCCAGAGAAGCCGTTATCGTTTCAGTAATTTTTTCATCTGCTGCAGTTTCATCAGCGACGAATGATTCCGGTGGATTCATATAATAAAGCGTTGACTCTCCAATACCGTATCTCTCGTCATAATCAAGAAAGAGCTTTGTTTTGGTAAAACCGCCGTCATTCTCATCATTATCTTTTTCACTCGGAAAAGCTGATACTCCGTTTGAATAAACAGATGCCTCCCATAAATTTTCGGGAATATCCATATTCTTTATTTCTATTCCGTCAATATAAGAAGATCTTATATCGTAAAAATATTCAGGAGCATTTTCAGTAGTTCCGAGATGATAATAAAGAATATCGCTTGTTATCGGATTTATCTGATTTTCGTCATTTTTAAAATAAGTAATTGTGCTGAAACTTGCTGCCGAGATAGTTTTTCCGTTTTTATCAGTAAGATTACCTTCCTCATCAGTAGCAAAAGCATACTGTGCATCGGCTACACAATTATAATTAAACGAAATTATATCGGTCGACTCAAGCTGTTTAGTTTCTTCCTCAGTAAATTTCGCCTTGGATTCAGCAGCAGCCTTGAAATTAGCTTCATCGTATTCTCCGCTGTATTCAACGGCATAAACCTGATTTGTATGAAATCCGCCGCAGGTTTTAACAAAAATTCTTACCCTTTCATTTGCATCGACCTTGTTTTCAAACGGACATCTGAAAAACGGTGTGACAAGCACATCATTTTTGCTGTAGTAATCCAGCGGAACGTCATAAATCATATAATCGTTGTCAGCAGTTTCTTTGTTTATTTCGCAGATAATTTCGCCGTAGCTTCTTTTATCGGATTTTTTCACAAGACTGTTTCTGAGGTTATTCATAAGAGCGGTTTTCGGAAGAACTCCTACGCAGATAACGATCGCCGCTGCCGCTGAAACCCATTTCAGAACAGGAACAGGACGCCGCTTTCCGGTAACGTTTTCAAGGTCGGTCACGGTTAGCTCGCAATCGGAAAAATCCGGATTTTTCTCAGGAAAAGCTCTTGCGGAAATCTTATCAAAACAATCAACAGAAGATGAAAGCTCGTTCATTTTTTCTTTCAGAATTTTTTCAATTTCCTGATTTCCGTATAAATCATTCTTCTTCATTTATCAGCACCTGCCTTTTCCTGTAAAATATTCATCGCCCTTTTGTATCGTGATTTCACGGTTGTTTCAGGACACTTCATAACCTTTGCGATTTCCTTGAACGTCATTTCTGCACAGCATTTCAATATCACTATCTGTCTTTGCTTGTCGTTAAGAAATTTAAGAAGCTGATTTATGTAAATACTGTCCTCGACAGTCTGTTCAGCATCGCCGTAGCTCTGGATAATAAAATCCTTGACCTCACGCTTATGTCTCCGGCGAAGCTCTAAAGCAACGTTGCGTGCCATTTTCAGGATGAAACCCTTGCCGTCGCCTTTAGACGCTGAAAATCCCTTTATCTGCGTAAGCCTGACGAATGTTTCGGCAACGCAGTCTTCTGAAAGATGATAATCGGCTGTTATACCGAATGCAACAGCAAATACGCTCCCCTTTAACATTTCATACAGTCTGCAAAGACTGTCTTTAGAAACAGCGCAGGATGCTATCAGATCATTTATGTTATCAGAATCTGAATCAATAGTGAGCTCGTTATTATAAAAAGCGGCTAAAATTTTACTGTCACCTCCGGCGGATAAATTAGTTTCGGCAATCATAGATTTCACTCCTTTTCGGTAGATTTTTTTGATATTATGAAAGCTTTCATATATAAGTGATTTTAGAAGGCAAAAAAGACGAACTTTTTCAAAAAAATTTTCAAAATTTGTTATCACAAACTAACAAATATACAAATACAGTCGGCTGATATTGATTTTCTATTAAAAACCATTATCAGCCACACTGAATCAAACTAATTTAATTTTATATTTTTTAAGCCAATGGTCTAATTGTATGAAAAACGCAATAGTCTGCGGAAGATTCATCAATTGTCCATACCACTGAACATGATCGCCATGTTCAAGCAGTTTTTCAAGCTCCTCACGCTTTACAAGTTCCGTAAGCGCATCAGGCGAATCATCGAGTATGGCTCTCAAACGTCTGCTTACCTCGTCCAGAAAAGCAGGATTATGAGTTTTCGGATAAGGGCTTTTTTTCCGCCACAGAACTTTTTCCGGAAGCCAATCCTTCATCGCCTCACGAAGCAGACCCTTTTCCCTGCCCTGCCAGTCCTTATACTCCCATTTAACGTTATACATATACTCGGCAATGCGGTAATCGCAGAATGGAACTCTCACCTCAAGTCCGCTGTACATACTCATTCTGTCTTTTCTGTCAAGCAAAGTCTGCATAAACCAATTGAAATTAAGCTGAGTCATTTCCCGCATTCGATATTCCGTCTCGTTATCAGACGGCAGTTTATCGGCATAATCAGCAGTTTTGCGGTATGCACTGTAGACATATTCCTCAGCATTGATTTTCTCCGCATAATCATTACACAGAAAACGCTTGCGGTAGAATGTACTCTGCGCCCACGGGAAACCGTCTGTCATGCGTATATCCTTATCACGATACCACGGATAACCTCCGAAAAGTTCGTCGGCGCACTCTCCTGAAAGAGCGACCGTACCATATTTTTTTATCTCACGGCAGAAAATCAGCAGAGAAGCGTCCACATCCGCCATTCCGGGAAGTCCTCTTGCCTCGACAGCGTCTATCAGAGCGTCTGCAAGTTCCGGCGTGTCGACCACAGTCCAATGATGATTTGTTCCAAGATATTCCGCCATGCAGGTTATAAATTCGGGATCGCTGTTTGGCTGAAAGTGGCTCTTCTGAAAATATTTATCGTTATCACGATAATCGACTGAAAATGTATCAAGAATCTTCCCCTGTTTTTTCATCTCCGCCGCTGCAACGGATGAGATAAGGCTTGAATCAAGTCCTCCTGAGAGAAATGTGCATACCGGAACATCCGAAACAAGCTGACGTCTTATTGAATCAAGGACAAGCTCACGGACGTGTTCAACAGTCTGTTCAAAGGTTTCGTTAAGTTCATAAGCTCTGAGCCGCCAGTACTCCCATGTTTCAAGTCCGTTTTTCTCGGAATAGAATCCGCAGCATCCCGGTTTTATCTCGCAGATATTTTTTATAACTCCGCATCCGGGAGTTCTTCCGGGAGCGATAAGAAGGAGTTCCGCTGCTCCTTTCTCATCAATTTCATGAGGAACCTCCGGATGTTCCAGAAGAGCCGGAATTTCGGACGCAAAAATCAGCTTGTTCTCACTAAGATAATAAAAAAGCGGCTTTACTCCTATTCTGTCACGGGCAAGGAACACACGATGTTTTTCCTCTTCGTATACTGCAAATGCAAAAATACCGTTAAACCGCTCTAAACAGGTTTCTTTCCATTTGATATAGCTTTTAAGAACAACTTCCGTATCAGATTTTGTTTCAAAATCGAAATCCTTTTCAAGCTCTCTGCGAAGCTCCGAGGTATTATAAAGCTCGCCGTTATAGACGATCGTAAACGTTCCCTCTTCGGATGTAAATGACATTGGCTGACGTCCGCCTGATATATCAATAACGGCAAGACGGGTATGAATAAGAGCGGCTTCTTTGGTGAGAATAATCCCACGCTGATCAGGACCTCTTCTAAGAAGAGCTTTCTGCATTTTCTCGTAGACCTTCATATCGCTCCGCATATCCTCGGCAAAGCTTATTGCTCCTGCGATTCCGCACATAATAAATCTCCTTTCAAAAAGAAAAACGCCGCTGTCTGCAATATTTCCAGCGATACACCAGAATCTGTTATAATGCAGCGCTGCTTTATATTATATGCAGAATTTTGCTGTAACGTGCATACTTTTATTTGAATATTATAATAATGTAAGACAAACAACACTTCTTTTCAGGAGGTTTTTATATGACAAAAAACGGCATCGACGTTTCAGAATGGCAGGGAGACATAAACTGGAGCAGTATCAATACTGATTTCTGCATCATTCGTGCCGGATATGGCAGAGAGATATCGCAGAAAGACAAAAAATTTGAAGCCAACTATAACGGCTGTAAATCGAGGAATATTCCATGCGGAGCTTATTGGTACTCATATGCAGTTACTCCCGACGAAGCAGTTAAAGAGGCAAATGTATTCCTACAGGTTATAAAAGGCAAGAAATTTGAATATCCGATTTTCGTGGATATTGAGGAAAAACGTCAACTTGATCTTGGAAAAGCGTCTGTTTCAGCTATAATCCGTGCATTTCTTGATACTCTGGAAAAAGCCGGTTACTGGGCGGGACTTTATATGTCAAGCAGTCTGCTGACGGCTTACACTGATGAAGATATACGGAAACGTTATTCGATCTGGGTAGCGCATTACGGAGTAAGCAAACCTTCGTACAGCGGAAGCTACAGCATATGGCAGAAAAGCTCAACAGGAAGCTCATCCGGAATCTCCGGAAACGTTGATCTTAACGAATGTTACATCGACTATCCAACCGAAATGAGGTCAGCCGGACTTAATGGTTATCAGAAAAATAACAAAGATGAAGAGGAAGTAACGCTTACCATAGGCGAAAAAACCTATACCGGAAAGCTGAAGGAAAAATAAGACAAACGGGCTGAATACCGGGAACGCAAATTCTCACTCTTCAGCCTGTTCCCGATACATATTACGGAATTTCGCCGGAGTTTGTCCGGTAACCTTTTTAAAAGCCGCAGAAAGTGCGCTCTGCGAGGAGAATCCCAGAGACATTGCAATTTCAGAAAGTGTAAAATCCGAATAAACTAGCATATTTTTCGCCGTATTCACCTTAGCTGTAACAATAAATCTCTTAACGGGAACACCGGTTTCTTTAGAAAATATTTTTGATAAATAACAGCAGCTGAGTTTTTCGATCTCAGCAAGCTTTTCAAGTGTTACCTGTTCATGAAGATGATCGTAAATATAATTCAGACAGCGTCGGACGTGAATCGAATAGACCTTATTCTGTCTTATCTCCTTCATTCGCTTTGCAAAATCTATCTGCATTTCACCTATAAGGTCGATCACATCATCTGGAACTGTACATTTATCGGCTTTTCTTATGTAGACGTCGCTGAGAGTATAGGCAATATTATGCTGCATTCCACCCTCTGTGCAGATACGGGCGATAACTCCGGCGGCGACCACAAGATGATAAATATTATTGCGAAGAGGATTATCAGAAAGCTCGCCCTTTCCGTTCTGGAAATCCTTGCTTATCTTTTTGAATCTTTCTCTGACTTTATCTGCCTCGCCGTCACAAATAAGAGAATACATCTCAAATTCGCTTGAAAAATCAGTTCTTTTGAAGTCATGTTCTCTCTGAAGATACAAACGATAATTCAGATCACGGTTGCTGTTCATAAAAATCTCCTGTTTTCAGCGGAATTCAGTGGGTATCTTTTATTGCATTTTTTGCCTTGGCAACGATCGCACGGTCGTTTTCGTATGAAAGAATGTTTCCGGCATAAGAAATATCAACCCAGCGTATTTCTGAAATTTCATCCTCCTGCGGAACAAAATCCACGTTTTTGGCTTTCGCAAGGAAATATACAACAACCTTTATGGTATCCTTTTTCGGAGAATAAGTAACGGTTTCACGGAAAGTCGGATCGATAATAACATCAATAGAAGTTTCTTCCAGTATTTCACGATGTGCGGTCTGAACCTCGGTCTCTCCGGCCTCCACATGACCTTTCGGAAAAGACCAATGCCCACTGTTGATATGCTTTATCAAAAGAATTTCAGTATTTCCGTGGAATTTGCGGTAAACGATAGCGCCGCAAGATTTCTCGTGAAGCATAAACGCTCCTTTCCTGCCGGAAAAACCGGCATAAGTAAGAATCTGCCTTCCGGCTGATTCATGTTGTTTCACAAATATTATATCATATTTTGTGGAATTTGTCTATAGTTAAGATGAGAAAAAAATGTAGTATTCAGTAATTTTTGCAGACCATAATTTTCATTTGCAATATAATCCATAATATGATACAATAATATTGCTCCACCAATTAAACATTGCCAAAAGATGAAGTCAAAAATCAAATTTATCAAGGATGACGACGAAGGCATACTGCCGTATGGTGAGAAGGAAGACGCAGAGAAATTTGATTTTTGACAAATATTGACGGCAAGGTTTAGTTGATGGAGCAATAATGATAATAATTTCTGAAAGGAGTTAAAAGCTTGGCTAAACCGAAAAAAAATATATAATCCCATTAGCCGTCATTCTTCTGATGGTAATTCTCAACATTGCAGCAAGAGCAAGTCGCAGTTTCTCTGATTTTTATGTTTTAAAAATTTTCCCGTTTATAACAAATCCCCTCTCGTTTATAAGTGGACTGTTTCCGTTTTCGGTCGGGGAAATTATGATAATCCTTGCAATACTTCTTATCTTCATAGGAGTTCCGCTGACTGTCATTCTGATTATTTTCGTCGGAAAAATACGACGGAAAACGGCAGGGATATTCTCGGTTGTTTCGCTCTGGATACTTGCGTTCATTACATCCGCCGAAACCTTGAACTGTTTTATAATGTACCAATGCACGTCGTTTTCGGAACGTTATCTGACCGCAGGCGAACATCCCCGAAGCGAGCTTATCCAGCTTTATTCCGCACTTATCGACGAAGCAAATGAGCTTTCCGTTCAGGTTCCACGTGATAAAGACAACCGTTTTTATGTTACCGCAGACGTTGATGAAGAAGCTCGAAAAGCTATGAAAAAAGCCGCAGATCAGTTTCCTCAGCTCTCCGGATATTATCCCAAGGCGAAACCGATCTTATTCTCTTATTTTATGAGTCAATCTCATCTTTCCGGAATCTATTTCCCGTTTTCACTTGAGGCGAATTACAATGACGACATGGTAAAAACTAATCTTCCGGATACTATCTGTCACGAATATGCTCATCTTAAAGGCATAATTCAAGAGGACGAAGCGAATTTTATCTCATATATCGCAACAACCGGAAGCGATAATGTTGAATTCCGCTACTCAGGCTGTCTGAGCGCTCTTGAATACGTTCACAACGAAATATACAACTCTAAAATTACGGAAGCATATTACCTTTCCGACAATATTTCCGATAATGTCCGACGTGACTGGTTCAGATTCATGCCCGATAATTACTGGGAAGAAAACAAGAAAAAAGAGATAATTTCTACAGAAACAGTAAGCGTTATTTCCGATACGGCTATCGACACAAATATAAAAATGAACGGACGTGAAGAAGGTATAGATACATATTCCAAAATGGTAAATCTCCTTCTGGATTACTACTTTCCAACAGAATAAAAATAAGGACGAACTTATTATGAGTTCGTCCTTATTCATACGATCATTATTCAGAAGCAGTTGTTGTTTCTGTTGTTGCCTCGTCCGTTGCCTCTTCTGTTGTTGCTTCCTCTGAGCTTTCTGTTGTTTCAGAAGCTGACGGAGCTTTTTCGTCAATAAGAGTAAGCTCTGCAAATGTCATTTTAAGCTTATTATTGTCCATTTCAAAACCGATCAATCTTCCGTCTTTGTCAACGATAAGCAGATATTTTCCGCCCTCAAGCTCTCCGCTTATTTCAAGAGAGCCGTCCTTTTCTTCGCCCTTAAGCTCCTCAAGCTTTGCATTCTCGTCAACAGCCTTGATGAGATTGAGCATCATTGCACGAACAGGCACAGCCGATTGCGGTACGGAAAAACTCAGTCCCTTATACGACGCCGAAGTGTTTCCCTCACTGAATTCAAGCTTGACTCCGCTTAAAGTATTGGGGGTGGAAAATTCTATCTCCCATGCTCCCGAGCCAAAACGCTTCACTATTCCCTCCGCCTGAAGCCGGTCAAGGGAAATGCTCACCTCTGCCTGAAATGCGCAGTCAAGACCATTTTTCCTCGAAACAGAGCTTTTCAGCGGCATTGAACAAGATACGAAACATAATACCGTTAAAACAGTCAGAGCGAATGTAATAATTCTTTTCATAATATCTTCTCCATTCATTTTGAAATATTAAAAAATTGTACATCCGTTCTGTTGAATCAATTTACCCTGATTTTTTCCTTTGTTTTTCTTTAAGAATCCTGAATGAATCGGACAAACAGGCGATTATATCTCTCGGCAGCATAGCTTCCATACCAAATTTTTCAGCCGCAGCGTCTCCTGCAAGACCGTGTATATAAACTCCTGCGCAGGCGCTGTCGAAAACCGAACATCCCTGAGCAGCAATAGAAGCTATAACTCCTGCAAGAACATCTCCGCTTCCGCCAACGCTCATTCCGGGATTTCCCGTATGATTTACCGCCGTCACTCTTCCATTGGCAACAAGAGTACCAGCTCCCTTCAGCACAACGGTTATTCCGTATTTTTCGGCATATTTTTCCGCAACTACAATACGATTAGCTGAAATCATTGCATTATCGCAGTTAAGAAGCCTTGCCATTTCTCCGACATGAGGAGTTATAACTATGTCCGATTTCTTTCCCAGTAAAATATCTATGTCCGAGGCAATGCAATTTATTCCATCTGCGTCAATAATTATGGAACATTTTGCATTTTCGACAACAAACTTGGTTAAAGCCATAGTATCGGGAGTAACTCCCATTCCGCATCCGATAACAACAGCGTCAGCGCCTGCCATTGCGTCAAGAAGAGGCGAAACGCTGCTATCATAGAGCATACAGCCGTGATCATCGCATTCAAGCTCAATGTATGTAGCCTCCGGAACGAGCGCAGCGACGGTATCTATACATTTTTCGACAGAAGCTACACGGACAAGACCTGCTCCGCTTCTTAAAGCTCCCAGAGCTGAAAAAGCCGCCGCACCTCTCATTGAAGAAGAACCTGCAATAACGAGAACTGTTCCGAAAGTTCCCTTGTGAGCGTCCTTTTCACGTTTCAGAGGAAAACTTGCGAGGTAATTTCTTTCAATTCGATAATATTTTCTTTCGCCGTCAAGAATGTCAACAGATTTTTTCGGCAGTCCGATATCGGCAACTGTTATCTTTCCGCAGTATTTTTTCAAAGGATACTGCGTCATACCTGTTTTAAGGAATCCGAAAGTGATTGTTTCGTCCGCCTCGAAAGAGCCGAAAGAAACTGCTCCGGTAACGCTGTTTCCTCCGCTCGGAACATCAACGGCTATCCTGTATGCACTTGAACCGATTGCGAAAATTCCGGCGATATTCTTATCAAGATGATCTCTGAAACCTGTTCCGTAAACTCCGTCAACAATCACATATGCGCATAAAACAGCGCTTTTTATAAGACTCATACGGCGTTTTTCCTGCATAAGAATATTTTCGAGAGGATTTTTGCCGCCTTTTCCGTCAGACACGTCAATATCCTTAGCCGCAGGAATGGTCATGTAGTCAAGTTCTGCCGCTTCGATAGCTGCGCTTACGTTTTCACTGCGGTATCCCTCGATAAATTCAATATGATCATCCGGAAGTCTGGCGAACATTTCCTTTGAAAGCTCTGTTGACGGAGGTCCGCCGACGTTTATAACGGTGACTTTATATCCCCTGTAAACGAGAATATTAGCCGCCGCAAAACAGTCTCCGCCGTTATTTCCTTTTCCTGCGAGAAAAACTATTGATTTTTCTTCCGTCGGAATATCGTTGTTTTGACGGCAGTAATTATCAATATGCTCTGCAAGAGCCTTTCCGGCGTTCTCCATTAATTTTTTCTTTGAAACGCCCAGCTTTTCAGAATTATCCTCAATTTCGCTCATTTGTTTTGGGGTAACAATTCTCATAAAAACTATCCTCCTTTATTGTAATTGCATTTTGGCGCTAAGGGTATCATCATTTCAGCTCGCTGCGCATTTTTGCGGGAAGAGCCTTTTTTATATTTTCAAGCATTCTCTCATCCGGAACAAAAATAAGTCTTGTTTTTCCGTATTCCGTATGCTCGAAATCAGCATAATATTCACGGGAAATAATATTATCGGAAGCAACAACAACGGTCATATCCTCGGTTTCCTCCATATCTTCGGTATATTTTCCGAAAGCAGTGAAGGTTCTTACCGGAACGCTGAGCAAAGCGGTTCTCTTTTTTCTTGCAATTATCTTGTCCACATCAAGCTCTCCGTTTGTGAATGTATATTCATACTCAACGTAAGAGCCTTGAACGAGGAAATATGTTCCGTATCCGGCTGCAACGGCGAGAACGAATCCCATAAGAGCAAGAAGCGGCTGTCCGATCTGTAAAAAAGCAAAAAGTACGATACACAGTGTAAAAAGACTACCGGTTATTATTGTGGCTATCCTTCTTGTTTTGTCGGATTTGGTTTCATTTCGTTTAACAAGCTGTTCTGCAAAATTATCCATAGTTTCAACACTCCTGAATTAAAAAATCTTTAGGCAACACCGCACAAAGATTGTATGGCAGATGCGCAGTCAGATTTTTCGTCAGATTGTATAGAAGCGACGCAGTAATACTGTCGTATTTCAAGGAGTTTCTGTGCAAGATGGCGGAAAATATGCAAGCATATGACGTGCAAAGCCGTCAGGCGTGCTTTGTGCGGTGTTGCCTTACTACTTTATATAAGATAATAAATTTACGCAAAATTCAATAAAAGTACTTGATTTTTTTTTATTTTGCGTTTATAATATTATTTAGTAACCCGATGACTGAGAGAGTAGGTTTGCAAAGCCGTATTCAGAGAGAAGCGGATTGGTGGGAACGCTTTGGCGCAGAGCAAATTGAAGTTCACTCACGAGGGGCGGTTTTGAACGGTCTTGCGG
>CAJKFZ010000003.1 GCA_905199285.1 uncultured Ruminococcus sp. | reverse complement strand
ATAATTCGCAATATGTCAGCAGACGGTTTAAGCAGGAAACAGGCTGCAATATTTCTGAATATGTGCAGCGGCTGCGTGTGGCCAAAAGCTGTGAGCTACTTACCGGCAGCAGTTTGAGCATAGAGGAGATATCCCGCGCGGTGGGATATGAGGATGTTAAGTTCTATAACCAATTGTTTCGCCGCCTGCTGCATCTTTCACCAAGAGAATACAGAAAAATGACCCAAAAATCAAAAAATATGTTATAATGATATTTTAAGGTCCAAATAAAAAATCAAAATACAACGAGAGGAGGGGTTTAAATGTTTGAAGTAAATAAAATATCATCGACCAATAAGACAGTACGTATGCCGAATCCATTAATTGAAAAGCTTACAAAGCTGGCAAAACAGAATGATGTATCATTCAATCAGTTAGTAGTTCAGTGCTGCGAATACGCTATGAAACATCTTGACAGTAAAATCTGAACATTCGACTTTATTCGACTTGTATGTCGAATAAAGTCGTCTGCCATTAAAGAAACACTGTTGATGCAAACAAAAACAAAAAAAAATCCGGCGAAATGCCGGATTTTTTTATTCTTATTCAGCGTCAGAATTCTTTTCGATATAATTAACGATATCGCCGACTGTCTTGATCTCTTCAACAGCCTCATCAGGGATCGAAAGGTCGAACTCATCTTCAATAGTAGTAATGAGATCAACAACATCAAGAGAATCTGCTCCGAGATCATCCTGAATATTAGCCTCTGCTGTAACCTCTGCAGCGTCAACGCCGAGCTGGTCTGCAACAAGATCCTTAAGCTTTTCAAAAACCATGTGAAAATCCTCCTTAAATAAATTTTGGATAAAGTTCGGCTCATTCAATGAACTCGCCGATCTTTCTAAACTTAGTATAACGTTCTTTCAGCAAAACGTCAATATCTTTTTGACATTTTTCCGGGATTTTTTGTGACAAATATTCTTTAATATTTTCGGAAATTTTGTCTAAATCGTTATGTGCGCCTCCGAGAGGCTCTTCGATTACCGCTTCCGCAACACCGAGACGAACCATATCTTCCGCAGTAATACGCATAATTTCGCTTGCTTCCTTTTCACGGGAAGCGTCTTTCCAGAGTATACTTGCAAAACCTCTCGGTGAGAGAATAGAGTACTGTGCATTCTCCAGCATAGCAAGCTCGTCGCACACTCCAAGAGCAAGAGCGCCGCCGCTTCCTGCCTCGCCGAGAATGATAGAAACAACAGGCGTTCTGAGAGTCATAAACTCAGCGATATTTTTTGCAATAGCCTCGCCCATACCTCTTTCCTCCGCAGCGATACCGCAGAAAGCTCCGGGAGTATCTATAAAGCAGATAACAGGACGGTGGAACTTCTCAGCCTGTCTTGCAAGCCTCAGAGCCTTTCTGTAGCCCTCCGGATGCGGCATAGCGAAGTTGCAGGCTTTGTTCTCATTAAGATCTCTGCCCTTTACCTGAGCTATAATAGTAACAGGTCTGCCGTCGAGACGAGCAATACCGCCCATTATAGCCTTATCGTCGCCATAAAGACGGTCGCCGTGCATTTCATAAAAATCCGTGAAAATAAGCGGAATATAATCCCTGACCGTAGGTCTGCCGCTGGTATGAACAAGCTGCATACGTTCCCACGCTGTTTTTTTCTCACTCATAGCCGCTCAGACCTCCTTTTTATCAAAACCGTGAAGTTTCAGAAGATGCGAAAGAACGCTCCTCATTTTTCTGCGTTCAACGATCATATCCACAAAGCCTTTTTCAAACATAAATTCAGCAAGCTGGAAATCATCCGGCAGTCTCTGCTTGATGGTGCTTTCAATAACTCTTCTTCCCGCAAAACCGATAAGAACCTTTGGTTCGGCAATGATAATATCTCCGAGAGAAGCAAAGCTTGCCGTAACTCCGCCGGTAGTCGGATCGGTCAGAACAGTTATATAAAGTCCGCCGTTGTCGCTGTGGAACTTAACAGCGCCGGAAGTTTTTGCCATCTGCATGAGCGAAACTATACCCTCCTGCATTCTTGCGCCGCCGGCAGCCGTAAACATAACTACAGGCAGATCATTTTTCGTGGCATATTCAAATGCTCTGGAAATTTTCTCGCCGACAACGCTTCCCATGCTTCCCATCATATAGCGTGAATCCATAACCCCGATAACGACAGGCGAACCCTTTATCAGAGCAGTTCCCGTAACAACGGCGTCATTGAGCCCGGTAGTTTCACGAAGCTGCTCCTGCTTTTCATTATACTCAGGGAAGTCGATAGGGTTACCGCTTTTCATATCGGCATCGAATTCCTTAAAGCTCTCCTTATCGACCGTTATCGCAATACGCTCCCGAGCCGAGAGTCTGCCATGGTAATTACAACTCGGACAAACTCTGTGAAGCTCTTCGTATTTTGAAAGCGGATTCGTAGCCTGACATCGCGGACATTTAAACATAGGCGGCTTATACTCATCATCGCTGTCGTTGAAACGTTTTTTTACAACTTTAAAAAAATCTTCAAACAAATTTTCTCACCCACATTCTTAGAATTTGTTCCCCTAAGATACCGCACGCATCTTTTCAGCAAATTTTACTGATGACTGCGTCAAAAAATCTCACCATACGTCAGTATGCTTTCGCTTTTTCGACTTGGGCAACACCGCACAAAGATTGTGACGGAGATGCGCAGTCGATTTTTTCGTCAGATTGTATAAAAACGACGCAGGCATACTGACGTATGTCAAGGAATTTTTGTGCAAGATGGCGGAAAAAGCGCAAGCAGATTCGTTACAAAGCCGATAGGCGGTCTTTGTGCGGTGTTGCCCTTGCCCTCAGTAAAATTATGCTTGAAAATCTACGCACACATCCTATGAGAACAAGTTCTTAATTTATCGGAACAAACCCGTTTATTTTTTCTTATTTTTCTCCATATAGCGATTCAGAAAGCCGATATCGTAATTACCGCTTCTGAAATCGGAATTCTTGATTATTTCGAGCTGGAAGTCAATATTGGTGTCAACGCCCTCAACGATAAATTCCGAAAGTGCCCATTTCATTTTATTGATAGCGTCCTCCCTGTCAGAACCGTGAGCGATGAGCTTGCTTATCATGGAATCGTAATATGGAGTAATTGTATAACCCTGATAAACAGCGCCGTCTATTCTTATTCCCGGACCTCCGGGCATATAAAGAGCCGTGATCGTTCCGGGAGAAGGACGGAAATTAAAATCCGGATTCTCCGCATTTATTCTGCATTCAATAGCGTGACCTCTTAATTCGATATCATCTTGTGAAACGCTTAAAGGCAGATCTGCCGCAACCTCTATCTGAGCCTTGACAAGATCGAATCCGGTAACTTCTTCAGTTATAGGATGTTCGACCTGGATTCGTGTATTCATCTCCATGAAATAGAAATCACGGTTTTCGTCAACGAGGAATTCAATTGTTCCCGCATTGTAGTATCCGCACTGCTTTGCGGCTGTAACAGCAGCCCCGCCCATACGTTTACGGAGCTTTTCGTCCACTATCGGACTCGGACACTCTTCAAGCACCTTCTGATTTCTTCTCTGCATAGAGCAGTCTCTCTCTCCGAGATATATGTAATTTCCGTGCTTGTCAGCGATTATCTGGATCTCAACATGATGCGGATTTATAAGGAATTTCTCGATATAAACAGCGTCGTCGCCGAAAAAGTTCTTCGCCTCCTGCTGAGCGGCAGTCATCTGCTCTTCAAGCTCTTCCGGTGAATCCACACGGCGTATACCTCTTCCGCCGCCGCCGGCAGAAGCCTTTACCAGAACGGGATATCCTGCCTTTTCAGCAACCTCAGCCGCCTCTTCGACCGAGCTTACCGCACCCTCAGAGCCGGGAATAACCGGAACTCCGGCAGCAGCCATAGTCTCTTTAGCAGCAGCCTTATCGCCGAGCATTTCTATAGATTTGTATGACGGGCCGATAAAAACGATACCGTTGGCTTCACAAAGCCTTGCAAATTCTGCATTTTCGGAAAGAAAGCCGAATCCGGGATGAATAGCCTCCGCACCCGTATTAAGAGCAGCCTGCATGATAGCGTTCATATTAAGGTAGCTGTCTTTCGTTGCCGGAGGACCTATACATATCGCTTCATCGGCGATCTGAGCATGAAGAGCATTTCTGTCTGCAGTGGAATAAACTGCAACGCAGCGTATACCAAGCTCACGGCAGGCTCTTATAATGCGTACAGCGATCTCTCCTCTGTTAGCGATCAATACTTTTTTAAACATAGATATTGATTCTCCTTAAATGTGTCACTTAGCGTCTGCGACAACAAATGTGATCTCGCAGGAAACAGCCTTTTCACCGTTTACAGAAGCAACAGCCTTTCCTGTTCCGACAGGACCTCTCTGACGTATCATCTCAACCTCAAGATCAAGCACGTCTCCCGGAACTACCTGTCTGCGGAACTTAGCCTTGTCGATACCGCCGAAAAGACCGATTTTTCCCTTGAATTCCGGCTTTGAGAGCATACATACAGCTCCTGCCTGCGCAAGCATTTCTATCATGAGAACGCCGGGAGTAACCGGATAATCCGGAAAATGTCCCTTAAACCAGAAATCGTCTTCCTTGATATATTTTCTTGCTTTAACGCTTGCTCCCACTTCCATCTCTATTATCTCATCGATAAGAAGAAACGGATCTCTATGGGGGATGATTTCCATTATCTGTTCTTTATTCATAAGTATATCTGACATTTTACTGTCCTCCATTCTTAATTCATCTTATCACGCTAATTCCTCTTCGGCAAATTCGATCCATTTATCCTCTGCATTTTTATAATACATAGCAATCGAGTCTATTCCGTTGTTTTTAACCTGTTCCCACGGCATAACTGAACCGTCAAGCAGAATACAGTTACCGTTTTCATCGAAATCGTAACCGTCCTTTTCATCTTCATAATCAATCTCGTAAAAAAGCTCGATTTTAATCTCACTTGGAGGAAATCCTGCTGCTTTCATAATACGACTGCGTAATTCTTCATCTGTATGCGAACCGCAGAACATAGCGTCATAGCCATGAACTGCGCCGTCAAATAAAAGAATTTCTTCTCCCGTACGAACAGAACGAGCCACAAACTTTGAAATCGAATCAATTCCGATATACAGTGGATTTTTATAATGCTCAATTTTTATCGGCTCGCAGCAATGCAGTATCTCAAAAAGCCTTCCGCCTTCCGAATCAACGATATTTACAGAAACAACGCCGTTTTTTTCCGAATAATCAGCCGTAAAGCCTTTAAGCGATGACAGAATTTTCATATCTTACTTTATTATCATGATCGGCTGATCGTATTCAACAGCCTGACCATCGGAAACGAGAATTTTCTCAACGACGCCGTCAAAATCGGAGCGAACCTCGTTCATGAGCTTCATAGACTCGATTATCATAATAACATCGCCCTTTTTGACCGTATCGCCAACCTTGACAAACGGAGGCTTTTCCGGAGACGGAGCAGCATAAAATGTTCCGACTATAGGCGATTTAACGACATTGCCGTCAACGGCTTCTTCCTTAGCAGAAGCGTCTGTTTCTGCTGCCGGAGCAGACACAGCAGCGGCAGCTCCCATAACAGGAAAAGGCATGGCAGCCGGTGCAGGCGGAGGACATTTTTTGCCCTTGATAGTGATAGACTTGTCTCCGTCAGAAATTGTAAGCTCTGAAAGCTCTTTGGAAGAAACTATACCTGCGAGCTTTTCTATTGTTTCAATATCGAACTGATCGTAAATTTTCTCCATTACAAAACCTCCTTAGTCTGTAACCTTTTTAAAGCAGAGAGTAGCGTTATGTCCGCCGAAGCCCAGAGAGTTTGAAAGAGCCGCACGAACCTCCTGCTGAATATTGCCCTCTGTACAGTAATTGAGGTCGCATTCTTCATCGGGAACTTTATAGCCGACAGTTTTGTGGATAAGTCCCTCCTGAATGGATTTTGCGCAGACGATAGCCTCAACAGCTCCGGCAGCGCCGAGAAGATGACCTATCATGGATTTTGTCGAATTTATCTTGACATTTTTTGCATCGTCGCCGAAAGCAAGCTTAACAGCGGCAGTCTCATATTTATCGTTAAGACCAGTAGAAGTGCCGTGAGCGTTGATATAATCTATCTCGGAGGGTTTAAGACCTGCCTCCTGCATAGCAAGAGTCATACCCATTCCTGCTGCTTCACCTGTCGGCATAGGCGAAGTCATGTGATATCCGTCGCAGGTTGCGCCGTAGCCTACGACCTCGGCATAGATCTGAGCTCCTCTTGCCTTTGCGTGTTCGTATTCTTCAAGAACGAGAACGCCGCTTCCCTCGCCGAGAACGAAACCGCTTCTTTCCTTATCGAACGGAATGGAAGCCCTTTCGAGGTCATCGCTCTTGGTAAGAGCCTTCATATTTGCGAAGCCGCCGTATGTAAACTCAACATTGGTACTTTCGGTACCGCCTGTAAGACAAACATCAAGATAGCCGTCCTTGATCTTGCGGAAAGCCTCGCCGATAGCGTGAGTAGCGGAAGCGCAGGCTGTGGTAACGTCAAAATTAGCGCCTCTGAAGCCTGTTTTCATAGAAACAGTACCGGCAGCCATATTGCTTATCATCATCGGGATATAGAAAACGGAAATTCTTCCCGGACCTTTTTCAAGATACTTGCTGTACTCTGAAAGAGTAAGATCAACGCCGCCGATACCGCAGCCAATAATGACTCCGGCTCTGTAAGCATCGATATCGGAAAAATCCGAACCTGCGTCCTCAAGAGCTTCGTGAGCTGAAACGAGCGCATACTTTGTAAAAGTATCCATGCGCTTGGCTTCCTTTTTATCGAAGCATCCCTTAACGTCGTAATAAGCGGTTTCGTCAAAATCACGGACAATGCCGCCGATCTTAACGCCGATACGCTCTGTATCAAATTTATCTATATATGAAAAACCTATTTTATTTTCTTTAATGCCATTCCAGAATTTATCTACGCCTGTTCCGAGCGGAGTAACAGCTCCCATACCCGTAATAACAACTCTTCTGCTCATAAAAATTCCTTTCTTTTTACTGTTTTATTTTTAAGGAATCACTGAATAAATCACGCCTGACGGCTCAGCACGCATCTTGTTGCGCCCGAAGGAAGTGCCCTTGGGGTACATATTTTCCATCATCTTGCACAGAAATCTTTTGACAGGCGACAGCCCGCCTGCAAAATTTCTATACAATCTGACGAAAAATCTGACTGCGCAACCTGCACACTGGATTTAATCAGTGTTTCCTTAGAACTTGTCCTTACATTGAAAGTCCGCCTGAAATTTCAATAACCTGTCCTGTAACGTAAGAAGCGTCATCAGAAGCAAGAAAAGAAACAACAGAAGCGATCTCTTCCGGCTCGCCATATCTTTTCATTGCGACCAGTTCGAGCATCTTAGCTTTAAGGTCATCGGAAAGCACATCCGTCATCGGAGTATGAATAAATCCGGGAGCGACAGCGTTGCAGGTGATATTTCTTGAACCGAACTCCTTTGCAGCCGTCTTGGTCATACCGATAATAGCTGCCTTAGTAGCCGAATAATTGAACTGACCTGCATTTCCGTAAAGACCTGCAACGGAAGAAACGTTGATGACTCTTCCGTGTCTCTGCTTCATCATAACGGAGCACACCGGCTTCATCATGTTGAAGATGCTCTTCTGATTAACAGCGATGACCATATCGTAATTCTCCTCGCTCATTCTTGCGAGAAGACCGTCCTTAGTGATTCCTGCGTTATTGACAAGAACGTCTATCGAGCCGAAATCAGCCTTGATCTGCTTTACCATAGCTTCGCACTGATCGAACTTTGAAACGTCGGCGGCATAACAAACTGCCTTAACTCCAAGAGCCTCGCATTCCTTTGCGACCTCAATAGCCTTAGCCTGATCTCCTTCGCTCGGGAAGTGATTTACAGCGATATCGTAACCGTCTTTTGCAAGTCTTTTTGCTATGCAGGCGCCTATACCCTGAGATGCGCCAGTTATAATTGCTGTTGCCATTATATATTCCTCCAGAATCTTATATTTTCAAAAGCTTTTCAGCCTGCTCCATAATTTCTCTTACTATGTCAGCGCACGGCTTAACGTCGTTTATCATACCGGCGATAGCTCCGCAGAGGAACGAACCTTCTTCAAGGTTTCCGTCCTGAACAGCCTTTCTGAGCGAACCGAGAGTAAGCTCCTCAAACTCATCAGGAGTGAGACTGCCGTCCCTTTCACCGTTTGCGAGCTTCTTCGAGAACTTTGTCTTGATGTTTCTGCATGGATGACCGGTATAGCGTCCGGTAACAACGCTGTCTGTGTCCTTAGCCTTAACCACAAGCTCCTTGAAGGTGGAGTGTATCTGACATTCTTCGGAAGCGAGGAAACGTGTTCCGATCTGAACTCCCTCAGCACCGAGCATGAAAGAAGCTGCAACGCCTCTGCCGTCGGCAATACCGCCTGCTGCGATAACAGGTATCTCAAGAGCGTCAACGACCTGGGGAACGAGGCACATAGTAGTATTCTCGCCGATATGTCCGCCCGACTCCGTACCCTCTGCAACAACAGCGTCAGCTCCTGCCTTTTCCATTCTCTTGGCGAGAGCTACCGACGGAATTACGGGAATAACCTTAACTCCGGCTTCTTTCCAAGCAGGAATAAACTTAGCGGGATTTCCTGCTCCTGTAGTAACAACGGGAACCTTTTCATCTATAATAAGCTGAGCAAGATCGTCAGCAGTCGGGCTCATAAGCATTATATTAACGCCGAAAGGCTTATCCGTATTTTCCTTGCAAAGACGTATCTGCTCACGGAGATAGTCTATTGGAGCGCTTCCGCCTGCGATAAGACCGATTCCGCCTGCATTTGAAACAGCAGAAGCAAGCTTATGCTCTGCAACCCATGCCATGCCGCCCTGAATAACAGGATACTGACAGCCTAAAAGTTCGGTAATTCTTGTTTTCATAAGTTTTCTCCTTTGTTTTATATTTTTATTATTTATTTAATATTCCATAACGATTCCGCCGTATGTAAGACCTGCGCCGAATCCGATAAGAGCAAGCTTCTGTCCACGCTTTACGATGCCTTTTTCAATTCCTTCGTTAAGGGCAAGAGGAATAGAAGCGCTGGATGTATTTCCAAAGTGATCGAGTGTTATAATAAACTTATCCATTCCTACTTTAAGCTTCTTAGCGGCAGTTTCAATGATTCTGACGTTTGCCTGATGCGGAATGAACCAGTCTATCTCATCCTTGGTCACGCCGACCTTTTCAGCGGCAAGCTCGAATGATTTAGGAAGAGCCTGCGTTGCGAATTTGTAAACCTCTTTACCGTTCTGATAAAGCTGATGAAGAGGCTTTTCGGGGAATCCGTCGTCAAAGTCGCTTTCAAGCTTTACCTGCGGAGCAACTTCAAGGCTTCTTGCAAAAAGAACTCTCGCACCGCTTCCGTCCGAACCGAGATACGAAGAAAACAGCTTATCGCTTCTTTCAACAACAGCCGCAGCCGCACCGTCGCCGAAAAGAACGCAGGTGGATCTGTCCTCATAATCGACAAATCTGGAAAGAGCCTCGTTTGCAACAACAAGAACATACTTAAGCGAATCGTCCGTTTCAAGGAATCTTCTTGCCGTATCGAGAGCGTAAACGAAGCCTGTGCAGGCAGCGTTAAGGTCGAAAGCAGCAGCTTTGTTTGCCCCTATCTCATACTGAATAATGCTTGCCATGCTCGGAGTAAGGAAATCCGGTGTTACCGAAGTTGAAATAACAAGACCTATCTCGTCCGCCGTTACTCCGGCTTTTTCGAGAGCGGCAGCAGAAGCCATCTTTCCCATATACCATGTAGGCTCCCAGCCAGCCATACGTCTTTCCGTAATACCGGTTCTGGTACGGATCCATTCATCGTTTGTTTCCACAAATTTTGTGAAATCATCGTTTGTCATTTTCTGCTCAGGAACATAGCTTCCCATGCCAAGAATGTTGATTCCCATTAAAAAAATACTCCTTTAAAAGATAAAATTATCATAATACGGTTGTAAAACCTGAAAATTTATGTTATAGTAATTAGTGTGCTGATAATTCATGCAAAAAACGCTGCAATATAATATCAGATACATTATATTGTAAATCATTTCCGGTTTTTTTGCAATGATATTTTAAAATTTTATTTCACCCAAATCAAAATATCATCATTTTACACAAAACTTCAGCTTAAAACAAGGCATTATTGCCAATCTTTTGTATAAAAGGCACAGAAAGGAAGTTACACATTATGACAATTTCACTATTTTCAGGACAGGGTTCGCAGCATCCCGGCATGGGAAAAGATATCTTCGAGACATTTCCGGAGGTTTCCGCTGTTTATGAAACAGGTTCTGATATTCTTGGAAAAGACCTTAAAGAGATCTGCTTCAACGCTCCGGCAGAGGAACTTTCAAGAACAATAAATGCTCAGCCGGCTATCATGGCAACATCGATAGTCTGCCTTACCGCAGCTCAGGCAAAGGGATTCAGGTTCGACGGCGTTGCAGGTCATTCTCTCGGAGAATATGCAGCAATGTACGCTTCCGGAATGATATCTCTTGAAGACGCTTTCCGCCTTATCAAAGCAAGAGCCGAGGCTATGGAAGAAGCCACAACTCAGACCAAGGGAGCTATGGCCGCCGTTATGAAGATAGAGCCTTCAAAGGTTGAGGAAATCTGCGCAAACGCAAAGGCATACGCTGCCGCTGTAAACTACAATTCCCCCGTTCAGACCGTTATCGCCGGAACTCCCGAGGGAATAGAAGAAGTGTCCGCCGTTTTCAAAGAGCTTAAAGCAAGAGTTGTTCCGCTCAACGTTGCCGGAGCATTCCACTCAGAGCTTATGAAGTCTGCTGCTGATAAATTCTACGAAACCGCAAAAACTATTGAATACAAAGCTCCGCAGGTAAAATATTATTCAAACGTTACCGGCGGCGAACTTACAGATTTCTCCGATATGGCTTCTCTCCTTGCAAATCACATCTGCTCGCCCGTTCGCTTCACCTCGGAGCTTGCCGCTATGAATGCAGCAGGAGCAGACAGATTCGTTGAGTTCGGTCCGGGAAAAACTCTCACAGGACTCGTTAAAAAGACTCTTTCCGGCGTAACAGCGCTCAATATCGAAAACAAAGAAACTCTTGAAGGAGCTGACATTTATGAATAAATTCGCACTTACAGGTCATCCGCTCGGACATTCCATGTCGCCTCTCATCCACAACAGACTTTTTGAATTAAGCGGAATGACCGGCTGCTCATACGAGCTTATAGATATTGCTCCCGAAGATATAGCCGCAAGCCGTCCGCTTATCGAAGAATATACGGGAATGAACGTAACTATCCCCCATAAACAGGCGGTCATCGCTCTTATGGACGAGCTTGGCGAAAGCGCAAAGAGATACAATTCCGTAAACTGCATCAAAAACGACGGCGGCAGACTTATCGGCTACAACACCGACTGCGACGGCTTTCTCCGATCGGCAGAGCTTCTTCCGATAAGCGGAAACGTCGTTATACTCGGCTGCGGAGGAGTGGGAAGAATGATGGCTATCGAAACTGCGCTCCACGGCGGTGCGCTGACTCTTGCCGTTATACCGCAGGATATCAAAGCTGCACAGCTTCTTATGGCTGAAATCCTCTCCAAATGCAGCTCAGCGGCAGTTAAGATCGCCGATATTTCTTCTCTTGAGGGCAATTTCGACCTGCTTGTAAACGCAACTCCCGTTGGAATGTATCCCAACACAGACCGCTGCGCCGTAAGCGACAAGGTTATCGAAAACACTCTCAGCGTATTTGACGCAATTTATAACCCGACTGAAACTCTGCTTATGAGAAAGGCAAGAGCGCTGGGCAAGACCGCTGTCGGCGGAGCTTCAATGCTCGTATATCAGGCAGTCAAGGCTCACGAGATATGGTACGGCGGAGAGTTTGACACGGCTGATATTTCAAAGATCATACTCGAAGTTGAAAAAGAAGTAAACGCAATGAACGAGAGATAAGGAGCTGATTTTATGACAGTTTTTCTTTGCGGCTTTATGGGCTGCGGCAAATCAACTATCGGAAGGCTTGCGGCAAAAAAGCTTGGCTGCGGCTTCTGCGATACCGACGACCTTATCGTAAGAACGCTCGATATGACTATCCCTGAGATCTTCGCTCAGAAAGGCGAACCGTTTTTCCGTAAAACAGAAGCTGAAATAGTGAAATCTCTCTGCGGAAAAACAACTGTTGCAGCCTGCGGCGGCGGAGCAATGCTCAATCCTGATACGGCAAAAGCGGCAAAGGAATCAGGAAGTGCAGTAATTTTTCTGGATGTTCCGTTTGAGATGTGCTACGAGCGCATAAAGGACGATACCAACCGTCCGATAGTTATGAATTCCACCAAAGAGGAGCTTGAAAAGCTTTATAACGATCGCAGGAGCATTTACATAAGCAATTCCACAATAAGATTAGAATGCTGCGGAAGTCCCGTTGAAATTGCGGAACAGATCGCATCTTCTATATAAAACAGGAGCTTGTTATGCTGATTTACAACGCTGAAATTTATACAATGGATTCCGCCGGAGTTATTCCCAACAGCTGGGTTAAAACCGAAAACGGCAAAATAACCGAAATAGGCTCCGGCAATCCGGATAACGTCCCCGAAAACAGTATCGACGCAAAGGGCGGATTGCTTCTTCCCGGCTTTATCGACGCTCACACTCACCTTGGAATCATCGAGGACGGAATTGACTTCGAGGGCGACGACTGCAACGAATCCACCGATCCGTTCACTCCGCAGATGAGAGCTATCGACGGTATAAATCCGTTTGACCGTTGTTTCGAGGAAGCTCGTATGCGTGGAATAACCGCCACTGCGTCAAGTCCGGGAAGCGCCAATCCATGCGGCGGAGAAATATGCGCCATAAAAACCAACGGACGCAGGATCGACGATATGCTTATTAAAAACTGCGGAATAAAATTTGCCATGGGAGAAAATCCGAAAAATGTCTATAACGGACGTGAGGAAACTCCCGTAACGAGAATGGCTGTAACGGCTCTTATCCGTGAGGGACTTCATAAAGCACGCCGATACGTTCGTGATATGGACAGCTACTATTCCGACAGCGAAAATTACGATCCGCCGGAATACGATATAAAGTGCGAGGCTCTTATGCCTTTGCTTGACCGCAAGATAAAGGCATTTTTCCACTGTCACCGTGCCGACGATATCTGTACTGCTATACGAATATCGAAAGAGTTCTCGCTCGACGCAGTTATCATTCACGGTACAGAGGGATATAAGATCGCCGATATAATTGCGGAAGAAAAAGTCCCTGTGATTGCAGGTCCGATAATCTGCGACCGCTGTAAACCTGAAATGCGTGGTCTTGAACTGAAAAATGCCGCAATTATGCATCAAAACGGAGTTAAAACCGCTGTCTGCACAGATCACACGGTGATACCGATACAATATCTGCCGCTTTCGGCTCAGGCAGCCGTAAAAGGCGGACTCAGCTTTGAGGATGCGCTGAAAACTATAACGATAAATCCTGCGGAAATTCTCGGAATAGACGAAACGACCGGAAGCATAAGCGTTGGAAAAGACGCCGATATACAGCTTTACCGAAAGGGTGAAAATCCGCTTGATCTTATGTCCGAACCAAGGCTGGTAATGATAAGCGGAGACATCTGCCGAATGGAGGATTAACGTCATGAAAAAAATCATTACAGCGCTGTCCGCCTGCGTAATGACGTCTTTGTCCGCAAGTCCTCTTGTTCATGCGGAGGCGGGCAGTACTTCTGCAGATAAATTCGTCTACCGTCTTTCCGGCGGGGACGCATATATCTATTATTATGAGGGAACAGATGCAGTCCTTTCGATTCCTTCCGAGATAAACGGTCATACCGTTGTCGGAATCGACGAAAATATCTTTATGGGACTTGATGAACTTACCGAAGTTATCGTTCCGGACAGCGTTAAAACTATCGGCTCAAGAGCGTTTTCAGCCTGTCCCAATCTTAAAACCGTAACCATAGGAAACTCGGTTTCAGAAATCGGAAACTTTGCATTTTCAGCTTGTCCGGAGCTTCAGGAGGTCAAAGTAGGCGATAAGAACCAAAACTTTTCATCTCTCAACGGTTCGCTGACGGACGAATCGGAAACTTCTCTTCTTCTCTATGCCGGAGCAAATGAAGCCGTTATTCCCGATTCCATAACAAGCATAGGAACAGGAGCATTTCTCGGGAAAACCGGTCTTACCTCTGCCGTTATTCCGGATAAAGCCGAATATATCGGTGATTATGCTTTTTCCGGATGTACTGCGCTGAAAAAAATAAGCATTCCAAATTCCGTTTCCTATACAGGGGCAAACTGCTTTATGAACTGTTCCGGACTGGAGAGCGTTGCGCTCAGTCAGAAAACAAAAGCTATTCCGGATAATATCTTTCGCTCATGCTCCTCACTGGACGATATTCTTATTCCCAGAAGCGTGACAAGTATCGGAACAGACGCTTTTTTAGGCTGCACCGAACTCAGCGGAATTTATATTCCCGAAAATACCGCAGGAATAGATAACTGCGGTATAGGAAAATATTACAATATCCGAAGCGGTGAGATCGAAAATATCGAAAACTTTACCGTTTACGGGGAAAACGGCTCTTCTGCGCAGGATTACTGCAAAACAAACGATATAGATTTCCAAAGCTTTGTACTTGGCGATGTCAATAAGGACGGCGTTCTCGACGGAACCGATGCTACTCTGACTCTTCAGGAATATACCATTGTGCTGAGCGGCATGGAAGCCAATTTCAAAGCATACGAAAAAGCGGCGGCAGATTACAATTTCGACGGAGTAGTAGACGGTACTGACGCAACCCTCATTCTTACCGAGTATACAAGAATAATTTCCCAGATACCAAAGTAAAAACTTGCTCTGAATTGTCTTTTCCGACAAAACACGCCATTTTTAAACAGAAAAATTCTATATCCGTAATTTCATGCAAACTATTGACACATCGGCAAAAAAATAGTATCATTAAAGGTAATAATCTATCGGATTATACTCGCTCACCGCTTCGGCTGAAGCGTTATGGAGCGGTATCTCAAAAATGTGTAAGGAGGAATTTTTATGCTGACTGATATGAACAGCAAATTTCAGAAAGAAGGTCTGACATTTGACGACGTGCTTCTGATACCGGCAGAATCAAATGTTACCCCCAATATGATCAATCTCGGCACTCAGCTTACAAAAACGATCAGACTCAATACGCCTGTTATGACTGCCGCTATGGACACAGTTACCGATTCTCAGATGGCTATCGCTATTGCCCGTGAAGGCGGTATCGGTATTATCCATAAAAATATGACTATCGAACAGCAGGCTGACGAAGTGGACAAGGTAAAGCGTTCAGAAAACGGAGTTATCGTTAATCCTTTCTCTCTTACAGAGGACAGAATCGTTGCTGATGCGGACGAGCTTATGGGAAAATATAAAATTTCCGGCGTTCCGATCGTCGATAAGAACAACAAGCTGGTAGGCATTATAACTAACAGAGATATGCGTTTTCTTACCGATTTCAGAGCAAAGATCTCAGAGGTTATGACTAAGGATAATCTTATAACAGCTCCCGTTGGAACAACTCTTGCTCAGGCTCAGGAAATTCTTCGTGCGCACAAGATCGAAAAGCTCCCTATAGTTGACGAGGGCGGCTATCTCAAGGGACTTATCACTATAAAGGATATCGAAAAATCCGTTCAGTATCCTAATTCCGCCCGTGACAGCAAGGGCAGACTTCTCTGCGGCGCTGCTATCGGCGTAACAGCTAACGTTCTCGACAGAGCAAAAGCTCTTATCGAAGCTCAGGCAGACGTGCTTGTTCTTGATTCAGCTCACGGACACAGCGCAAATATCATTAAATGCGTAAAAATGGTTAAAGAGGCTTTCCCGGATACTCCTGTTATTGCCGGAAATATCGCAACTGCCGAAGCTGCCGAAGCTCTTATCGCTGCCGGAGCTGACTGCGTTAAGGTTGGTATCGGTCCCGGATCTATCTGCACAACAAGAGTTGTTGCCGGCATAGGCGTTCCGCAGATAACCGCAGTATACGATGTTGCCTGCGTTGCTCAGAAATACGGAATCCCCGTTATTGCAGACGGCGGAATCAAATATTCCGGAGATATCGTAAAGGCTCTTGCTGCCGGAGCAAACGTTGTAATGCTCGGCTCGCTTCTTGCAGGATGCGCTGAAGCTCCCGGCGAAACCGAAATTTATCAGGGACGTCAGTTCAAGGTTTACAGAGGTATGGGAAGTCTCGGAGCTATGGCAAACGGCTCGACAGACAGATACTTCCAGGAAGGCGCAAAGAAGCTTGTTCCGGAGGGAGTAGAAGGACGAGTTCCGTTCAAAGGCCCTGTTGCCGATACTATTTTCCAGCTTGTAGGCGGTATTCGTGCAGGAATGGGTTACTGCGGATGCGAGGATATCCCAACACTACACGAAAAAGCTAAATTCATCAGAATTACAGGCGCAGGACTTAAAGAGAGCCATCCGCACGATATTTATATTACTAAGGAAGCTCCTAACTACTCAACACAGATATAACCGCACAATGCTGTCAACTTAAGAGGGGACGCTGTCCCCTTAACCCCCTGCCAAAGGGGAGTACATCCCCTTTGGAATCCCGATATTAATTATTTCCAATACCTCATAAAGAGGTATTAGAAATAATTAGGGCAGAATGCCCATGGAATAAACGCACTTTTGAAAAGAGTGCAAGGAACAGAGTTACCTTAAGTTGACGACATCACCCGATTTGTGCGATGTTACCTTATCCTCTGTCAAGGATTTTATTCATCATGTGGAATCCTATCCAGATAAATGAAAATACCCCATTTAGGGGTATTTTCATTTATCTAATAATGGGTTTCCAAAGGGTGGATTCACCCTTTGGCAGGGGGTAAGGGTAACTCCCTACAGTGTAGGGAGATGTCAGCTTGCTGACAGAGGGTACGGGCGACCGTTGGGAGCAGCGTCCCCTTAGAGAAAAGCGAGTTCGTAACCATCCTCGCTCAGAAAATTGTTCTGAAATCAAAACTAAGGAGAAAATTTAATATGAGAAGAAACAGGATACAGTTTATCTCACAAGGAGCTGTAATCGCAGCTCTTTATGTAGCTCTGACTCACCTTTCAAATTTCGCCGGACTTGCAAGCGGAGCAATACAAATTCGTCTATCGGAAGTTTTAACCGTTCTGCCGGCATTCACTCCTGCAGCTGTTCCGGGACTTGCGATCGGCTGTCTGCTTTCAAATATAACTACCGGATGTATCCCTTGGGATATACTCGGCGGAACGGCTGCAACTTTTATCGGAGCTGCCGGAACTTTTGCGCTGAAAAAATATCCCTATGCAGCCCCACTTCCGCCGATAATCGCAAACGTTGTTATAGTCCCATTTGTACTTGCATATGCCTACAAACTTGACGGCGGAATCCCATATTTTATGCTGACAGTAGGAATCGGCGAAATAATATGCTGCGGCATTTTGGGAACAATGCTCACATTAGCTCTTAAAAAGAACGCAGATATAATAAAATGGAATAATTAAAAGGAGCTGAACTATGCTGTTTAAATTTATAATTTGCTTTATCGCCGGAATCGGCGCAGGTCTTGGTACCGGTTTCGCCGGAATGAGCGCTGCCGCCGTTATCAGTCCTATGCTGATAACCTTTCTTGAACTTCCGGCATATGAAGCAGTCGGAATCGCACTGGCAAGCGATATACTTGCAAGCGCAGTCAGCGCCTATACATACGGAAAAAACAAAAATCTCGATGTAAAAAACGGACTGATCATGATGATCACTGTTTTGATATTTACATTGGTCGGAAGCTATCTCGCCAGTCTTATGCCAAATACGGCAATGGGAAATTTCTCCATGTTTATGACATTGCTCTTAGGCATAAAATTTATTGTAAAGCCTGTTATGACCACGAAAGAACGAATGCAGGCAAAAGACCGCAAAAAACAGATCGTGCAGTCCATTATCTGCGGAACTGTAATCGGACTGATCTGCGGTTTTGTCGGTGCAGGTGGAGGCATGATGATGCTATTGATACTTACAAGCATACTTGGCTATGAACTGAAAACGGCTGTCGGCACAAGCGTATTTATCATGACTTTCACGGCGCTTACTGGTTCGATATCTCATTTTGCAATAGACGGCCTGCCGGAAATCCCTGTACTTGTTTTCTGTATGCTGTCCACTCTTTTATGGGCAAAGATCGCTGCAAAGTTCGCAAACAAGGCCAAACCTGCTACTTTGAACCGTGCTACGGGCATAGTTTTAACGATTTTAGGTACGGCAATTATTATCGTCAATAAAATTCAATAGAGCGTTCTTAAATCCATATGAGAACAAATTCAAAAAAATGCCGCACAAATAAATGTGCGGCAATTTTTTATCCCATAATATAAACTTGTCCGTCGATCTGATAAACACAAATTTTAATATAATCTCCAACTTGATTATAGAGAGAACGACCTTTAGCCGATTCGGTATCATAATATACATCTACTGTGGCAACTTTCCGTGACTCTATTTTTGCATCTGGATTAATATCGTTAATTATATTATCGTAGTAAGGATAAACCGATTCATCCTCGGTCACATCAGAAACGATAAAGTAAGAAAATTCATAATCCTCACCCGTATATGACTTTATACTATCGTAATAGCCCTCAACATACTCCTGAAGGCTGCTTACGTTCAAGCTGGCAAAATTATACTCAAGATACGAATCGTAAGAAACTCCTGAAAGCATATTTGCGTCTTTTAAGCCGACAGCGGAAAAATATTCTGAAATTTTTCTGCCCTCTTCTTCGGTCATATAACGATAATCATATTCTATCGGAACAGGCACGTCAATTTTAAGCTGAGTTACAGTAGAGCCGTAAGGCATTTCATCCTCGGAAATATTAATTCCGTCCGGAGGACTGTTTCCTACAAGATTTCCATGGCCAGACTCATCAGCTGAGGAATTTTTTCCTGCACATGAAAAAGAAGTCAAAGCCATTCCCAAAGCGGCAGCAAAAACCGCAGATCTTCTGAAAATATTTTTCATTATAATCGCCTCCGATTAACCAAAAGTATAATATTTTCCGCCTTTTTCAGCAAAAAGGATATCAAATCCGCTTACAAGCATAGACTCAACTCCGTCGGAATCCTTAGCCATAACGTAAAATCTAAGATACCTCATATTATCGCATTCGCCTTTAACGCTTTCATCATAACCGCCGCCGAAAGTCTCATCAAGCATTTCAAGATAAGAATCTGCGCCCGCTTCTTCGGTTTCAAAGTCCTCTGATTTCTCTGCCTTAATGCGTGTTATTTCAAAGCTTCCGCCCATATTTCCGCTGAGATTTTCGCATTGTCCGTCAAAGGATTCGTTCAGACCATAACCGTAGTCTTTTTGGAGAAACTCCTCCATTTTGTCGATATAGCTTGGATAAACGCATTCGCAGTAGGAAGCGTAATCTTTTTCCTCAAACGATTTGAAATATTTCTCCAAAGCAAGAATAAGCTCTTCAGGATATTCCTCTTCATCGTAATAAAGCTTGATCCCCTTATCGCTGATGCGATATCTGCCGAGGTCGTATTCTTCCGAACCCTCTGCCGGAGTTATCCAGCCGTCCTCGGATATATCCGCTGGCGGAGCTGTTTCTGCCTCAGAATCTTCCTTCACGCCGATAATGGTCTGAGTTTTCTTTTTGGATTCCGAATTTTCCGAGTCTGCACCCTTTTTACTGCAAGCCGTAAAAATCTGAAAGCACGTTAATGCCGTCAGAAAAGCAGCAATACGCTGAAAATTTTTCATGTGATCGCCTCCTGTTGATTATTTGAAGTCTGCCGTCAGAAAAACGGGAATTATTCTGCCTTTTATATCAGTTCTCCGCAATTACTTCTTAGCGTTTCCTCTGTTTTTAGCTCTCTGAGTATTGCTGAGGATTCTCTTTCTGATTCTAAGCGATTCCGGAGTAACTTCAAGAAGCTCGTCATCAGCAAGGAATTCAAGGCAGTCCTCAAGACTGAGGATTCTCGGCGGAACAAGACGAAGAGCGTCGTCGCTTCCGCTTGCACGAGTGTTGGTGAGGTGCTTTTTCTTGCAGACATTTACGACAAGATCATCAGTTTTAGGAGAAGCTCCGACGATCATTCCCTCGTAAACAGGAGTTCCGGCAGGAATAAAAAGCTGTCCTCGTTCCTGAGCGTTATAAAGACCGTAAGTAACTGCCTCGCCCGTTTCAAAAGAAACAAGAGAACCGGTATTTCTGCGGTCGATATCACCCTTATAATTTTCATAGCCCTCGAAAACGTGGCTCATGATACCCTCACCCTTTGTATCTGTAAGGAATTCGCTCTTATAACCGAAAAGACCTCTTGCAGGAACGAGGAATTCAATACGCATACGGCTTCCCTGTGGATGCATAGTAACAAGTTCGCCCTTACGAGTACCCATTTTCTCCATAACAGAGCCGACGCAGTCCTCGGGAACGTCGATAACAAGACGCTCGATAGGCTCAAGCTTTCTGCCGTCCTCACCCTGCTTGAAGAGAACACGGGGAGTTGAAACGGAAAGCTCATATCCCTCACGGCGCATATTTTCAATAAGGATAGAAAGGTGCATTTCACCTCTTCCGGCAACACGGAAGGAATCCGTGCTTTCGGTCTCCTCAACACGGAGCGAAACGTCTTTAAGAAGCTCACGGAAAAGTCTCTCACGAAGCTGACGTGATGTAACGAATTTGCCTTCTCTTCCGGCAAACGGACTGTCGTTTACCGAGAAAGTCATTTCAACGGTCGGCTCGCTTATTTTAACGAAAGGAAGAGCCTCCGGCTGTTCAACGGCACAAATAGTATCACCGATAGTGATGCCTTCTATACCTGATATCCAAACGATATCGCCCACCTGAGCTTCCTGAACGGGAACACGGTTTAGTCCCTGAATCTGGAGAAGTGAAACGATTTTGGAGTTATAATTCTTTTTCGAGCCTGTATAATCGCATACCGTAACCTGCTGATTTACCTTTATCTTACCTCTTACGATACGTCCGACGCCGATTCTTCCGACATATTCGTTGTAGTCGATAGAAGAAACAAGCATCTGGAGCGGCTCTTCCTCTTCACCCTTCGGCGGCTCGATATAGTCGATAATGGTATCGAAAAGCGGCTTGAGGTCGGTTCCGGCTTCATACTGGCTGAGCGAAGCAGTACCGCTTCTTCCGGAGCAGAAAAGGATAGGACTTTCAAGCTGTTCATCGCTTGCGTCAAGATCGAGAAGAAGCTCGAGAACCTCGTCACCGATCTCATCAAGACGAGCGTCGGGACGGTCTATCTTATTGACAACAACGATTACTTTAAGTCCCATTTCAAGAGCCTTTGAAAGAACGAATCTCGTCTGCGGCATAGGACCTTCGGCAGCGTCAACAAGGAGCAGAACTCCGTCTACCATTTCAAGAACACGTTCAACCTCTCCGCCGAAATCAGCGTGTCCGGGAGTATCGATAATGTTGATTTTTATATCATTATAACAGACGGAAGTATTTTTTGCAAGGATAGTAATTCCACGTTCACGTTCGATATCATTGGAATCCATAACTCTCTCGGCAACCGCCTGATTTTCACGGAAAACTCCACCCTGTTTGAGCATTTCGTCAACGAGAGTCGTTTTACCGTGGTCAACGTGGGCAATAATTGCGATGTTTCTTAAATCTTCTCTTATCATTGTAATTCCTCCAAAGGATAAAATTTGCATATATGTCAATGACGTATAAACGTCAGGATTTGCCGTACCCGATAAACTTATTTTTAGGTGTTGAAGAATATCATTACTTTCCTCCCGACTTGAATTTGCTGCCGAGTTTATTTTTTAGCAACTCACGAAGCTCCTCTGGAGTGCCCTCAGTAAATTCCTCCAGTCCGATGATCGTAAAGCCTGCGCCCTTTATTTTAATTTTGAAAAATCCGTTTTTCTCCTCGGCTGATTCAACACTTTCATAAACATACTCGCTTGTACCGCTGGAACTGTCTGAAACAGAACTAAGCGAGAACTTTTCTTCACCAAAACAGTAAGTATTGACAGCGTTGGGAAAATTTTTCTGATAATTCATAAACTGTTTCTTTGGGCTCACCATATATTTCATCCATAGAATCACCATGAGAAAAACAGCCCAGATAATCAGAGGTTTAACACTGTCCCAACCGAAATCGTCTGCATAAATATCAGAAACAATCAGCATTGCAAGTATCGCAAACATAAAAAATCCGCAAAAATAAGTAACCCAAGAGATTTTCTGTGTTTTCATAAGAGCATTAAAATGTTTTTCAGTAAATCTGACTTCTGCCTTGATCATAGCTGCCTCCTATTGCAATAATTATAGATTTCTGCACAATACAGTCAATTTTCCGTGCAAAACCTCTTTTTTTCCGGGCATAAAAAAGTCCTTGCAGTAATTTGCAAGGTCTAAAACAAAAACAACCCCGAAAAATTCGGGGCATTCTTGGTGGGAGAGGATGGATTCGGACCATCGAAGCTGAAAAGCAACAGATTTACAGTCTGCCCCCTTTGGCCACTCGGGAACTCTCCCATATGATCTTCAAAAAATGTACCGGAAAGCATTCCGGTAACAATGGAGCTGGTGGACGGACTCGAACCCCCGACCTGCTGATTACAAATCAGCTGCTCTACCAACTGAGCTACACCAGCGTTTAACGCTTATTTATTATAGCATACTTTTTTGTGTTTGTCAAGTACTTTTTTCAAATTTTTTTGATTTTTTGAAAAAGACTTTTGGTCGAGGCGACAGGACTCGAACCTGCGGCATCTTGGTCCCAAACCAAGCACTCTACCAAACTGAGCTACGCCTCGGACTTGTTTTTTAATCAGTCCTCATCGGACAGCTTCTATATTATAGCAGAGGTTTTTCAAAAAGTCAAGCTCCTACATCAACATTTGTATGAATGCACAAATTTCAACACAATTATATATAAACAGACCACAAATTTACAGATAAACGGGAGAACATTAAAGTTCTCCCGTTATAAAAATCAGTCCTTATTTTCCTCATCTGCTTCTTCAGCAGCTTCTTCTGTCTCTTCAACAGCTTCCTCTGTTTCAGTTTCTGCCTCTGCCTCTTCAGCAGTCTCCTCAACCTGAGCAGTAGTATTATCATTGATCTCGAAATCAATGCTATCGTCACCGTCTACATCATAGTCATTATAGATATCATCATCATAATCTGAATCAACATTATTACCATTACGAACCTTTGATACAACGTATCCAACAGTAGCTGCTGCGCCTGCAACTAAAGCTGCAACTAATAATTTATTCATTTTATTTTCCTCTTTTCTCCGCAAGAAATAACATCTTATCGAGTCCCCCTGCGGTCGGATCACGATAAACTATATTTATTATAGCATATTATTTTCTGAATTTCAACTACTTACATATTATTTGTTAAAAACATCAAAATTGAAAGGGCAGTTATTGGTGCAGTTTCACAACGTAGAACTATTTTTCCGAGCCATACCTGCTCTGCTCCGACATTAACGGCAGCTTCTGCTTCTTCTTTATCGAATCCGCCTTCGCTTCCGACCACAATTCCAACCGTTTTAACTCCGTCAAAACCGACCTCTCCGAAAGAACATCCGCCCACTTCCTCGTAAAGCAGGATAGTTTTATCAAGCTCCGCCATCATTTCAAGAGACTTTTTATACGAAACTATCGGAGCGACCTCGGGAATTATTCCCCGACCCGACTGCTTAGCCGCCTCCTCGGCAATTTTGTTAAGACGCCCCAGCTTTTTCTCGAAATCTCTGCTGTCCGGACGTGAAATGCATCTTCTTGTAAGCACCGGAACTATCCTCGATACACCCAGCTCCACGCTTTTCTGGATTATAAATTCCAGCTTATCCAGTTTCGGAACAGCCTGAAACAGCGTTACTTCAATATTCGGCTCGGCAGCGCATCTTTGCTTTCCGACAACATCAAGGTAAACCTCATCGCCCGTAATGCTCCTTATAACGCAGTTGTAGTCGATACCACAGCAGCATACCGTCAGTTCCTCGCCGCACCTCATACGCAGGGAATACCCGATATGATGAGCGTCGCTTCCTGTTATTTTCATATTTTTTTCATCAATATCATTTATAAAAAATCTTGGCATATCATTACACTTCCTTAAATAATTTCCGAGCAAGTTTATTATATCATTTCTTCTTTATTTTGTAAAGACAATACCGTACAGATATCACAACAGCAGCATTTACTCCTATTTAAAATTACAGAGGGGACGCTGTCCCCTTTCCTCCCAGCCAAAGGAGGGAGTACAGCTCTTTTGAAAACCCAGTATTAATTCTCCCTGATACCTCTTATGTGTATCAGGGAGAATTAGGGCAGACGACTCAAACGGAAATAACTTCTTTCAGCAAGGAATTTAATAAACAAAGTCCACTTGATAAACGTAATAAAAAGTAAATGCTGTACTCCGTTGCAGATATTAGACTGCATCACTCTAAAAAAATATTAGTGAAATTCCTCGAAAAATGTTGCATTTGTGTATATTATGTGATATAATAAATCGTTATGGTAAAAAACTTATGCCATCCATAAATTTTAAACCGAAAGGATATGGTAAAGTGGAGAATATCATCAGCCTGAAAAACATTATAGTTGAATTTGAGGAAGGCGAAAAAATCCTCAAAAATATCAGCCTTGACATAAAGGATAAAGAATTCGTAACGTTTCTCGGTCCGTCCGGCTGCGGAAAAACAACAACTCTGAGAATAATCGCCGGATTTCTTGAACCGACCAGCGGCGACGTTTTCTTCGACGGCCAAAGGATAAATAACCTTCCGCCCCATAAAAGAAACGTCAACACCGTTTTCCAGCGTTATGCGCTCTTTCCGCATCTTAATGTTTATGAAAATATCGCTTTCGGTTTAAGAGTTAAAAAAGTTCCGGAAAAAGAGATAGTAAACAGAGTTGGAGAAATGCTCGAAATAGTCAATTTAAAGGGATTTGAAAAGCGTTCGGTAAACCGTCTTTCCGGCGGACAGCAGCAGCGTGTGGCTATCGCAAGAGCGCTTGTGAACCGCCCGAAGGTCCTTCTGTTGGACGAACCCCTGGGCGCACTCGATTTGAAGCTCAGGAAAGAAATGCAGATAGAGCTTAGAAAGATCCAGCAGGAGCTTGAACTTACTTTCGTCTACGTTACCCACGATCAGGAGGAAGCTCTTACCATGAGCGACAGCATCGTTGTTATGAACAACGGCTATATTCAGCAGATAGGCACTCCAACGGATATATACAACGAACCGATAAACGCTTTCGTAGCTGATTTTATCGGCGAAAGCAATATCATCAGCGGAACTATGCCGCAGGACTGCGTTGCGGAATTTGCAGGAAACCGCTTTGAATGCGTCGATAAGGGATTTGCTCCCAATGAGCGTGTAGACGTCGTTATCCGACCGGAGGACGTTAAAATAATCCCGGCGGACAAGGCTAAGCTCACCGGAATTGTTGAATCCGTAGTGTTCAAGGGAGTTCACTATGAAATGATCGTTGACGGAGTAGACCATAAGTGGATGATACATTCCACCAAAGCCGAACCCGCCGGAGCGATGATAGGTATGACATTCGATCCTTTTGATATACATATTATGAAGAAAACGGAGGAAAATGCAGAATGAAGCCAAAATATTTTTCCGCTCCGTATCTTGTCTGGATGATAGTTTTCATCCTTGTTCCGCTTCTTATGATAGCATATTTCGCCTTCACTACCGACGGCGGTGCTTTCACAATCCAGCACGTTTCCGATGTAGGACAGTATGCCAACATCTTTGTCCGTTCGATATGGCTCTCGCTTATTGCAACGGCGATATGCCTTGTTGTGGCATATCCGGTAGCCTTTATCCTTTCAAGAATGGAAAAACACAAACAGGGAACCATGCTTATGATAGTAATGCTGCCCATGTGGATGAACTTTCTCCTCAGAACATACGCATGGATGACTCTTCTCGGAAACAACGGAATTATCAACAATCTTCTCGGTATGATAGGTCTTGGACCGCTTAAAATGATAAACACGTCCGGAGCAGTCGTTCTCGGAATGGTTTACAATTATCTTCCGTTTATGATACTTCCGCTTTATTCGGTCATGGTCAAGATAGACAATTCGCTGTTTGAAGCCGCTTCCGACCTTGGGTGCAACTCCGCTTCAACGCTTTTCCGTGTCGTAGTACCGCTCAGTATGCCCGGTATCACATCGGGGATAACAATGGTTTTCGTACCTGCAATTTCAACGTTTATCATTTCAAGAATGCTCGGAGGAGGCTCGAATCTTCTCATCGGCGACCTTATTGAAATGCAGTTTCTCGGAAACGCCTACAATCCGCATCTCGGAGCGGCAATTTCTCTTGTTCTCATGGTGATAATACTCGTGATAATGACCGTTATGAACCAGTTCGACCCTGACGATCAGGTGCTTATGTAAAGGAGGGTGAAAATTGAAAAAACTCGGAAAATTATATCTTGTACTTGTAATGCTGTTTTTGTACGCACCGATTTTCGTGCTGATAGTATTCTCGTTCAACCAGTCCAAAAGCAGTTCGGTTTTCACCGGATTTACGCTTGATTGGTACAAACGTCTTTTCAATAATCGGCTGATAATATCGTCGCTTGTAAATACGATAATAATTGCCGTTGCCGCCAGCATTATTTCAACCACCCTCGGTACTCTCGCCGCTATCGGCATAAACAGTATGCGAAAAGTTCCAAGAGCGGTCGTAATGAACGTTACCAATATGCCTATCATCAATCCCGAGATCGTAACGGGAGTATCGCTGATGCTTCTTTTCAGCTTTTTCGCAGCAAGGATGACTCTCGAATTCGGCTTTGTTACGCTGCTTATCGCACATATAACATTTGACGTACCATACGTTATCCTCAATGTTATGCCGAAATTCAACCAGATGGATCCTCATCTTTACGAAGCGGCTCAGGATCTGGGATGCAGTCCGTTCAAAGCGTTCCGCAAAGTGGTTCTGCCGGAGATCATGCCCGGAGTTATAAGCGGCTTTCTCATGTCGTTCACCTATTCGCTGGACGATTTCGTTATCAGCTATTTCACAAGCGGTTCAACCTCTCAGACTCTCCCCATAACAATTTATTCAATGACCAGAAGAAAGGTCTCGCCGGAGATAAACGCTCTTTCGACATTGATTTTCATCACAGTCGTAATAGTTCTTATAGTCAAAAATGTCGTTGAAAACAAGGCTGCGAAAAAAGCCGGTACAGGAGGGAGATAAATAAAAATGAACAAGAAATTTTTTTCACTCGCTGCCGCTTTAGTAATGTCTCTGGGAATGTTTTCAGGCTGTTCCACGGCTTCCGATGAGGAGGAAGAAGAGGATTCCTCCGCTCAGACTCTCACTATAGAGGATAAAAGCTACTACACCAAATTCAAGGACAAGGGCATCTCGATAAACGTCTATAACTGGGGCGAATATATCTCAACAGGAGCGGACGAGGGTACGCTTGATGTAAACGACGAATTTGAAAAGCTCACCGGAATCAAGGTGAATTACACCAACTATGCCACCAACGAAGAGCTTTACGCAAAGCTCAAAGGCGGCGGAACGACTTATGACGTAATAATCCCGTCCGATTACATGATAAGCAAAATGATAAAAGAAGAGCTTATCCAGCCGCTTAACATGGACAATATCCCGAATTTCCGATATATCATGGATAACTATCGCAATCTTGCCTACGATCCTGAAAACGCCTATTCCGTTCCGTATACATGGGGAACGGTCGGAATAATCTACAATGCCGAGCAGATAGATATTCCCAAAGAGGAAATAGACTGGGATATACTCTGGGATGAAAAATACAAAGATCAGATACTCATGTTTGATAATCCGAGAGACGCTTTTGCCGTTTCCGAACTTCTTCTCGGCTACTCGCTAAACACTGAAAATCCGTCTGAACTGAAAGCTGCTGCCGAAAAGCTCAAAGAGCAGAAAGACGTCGTTCAGGCATATGTTATGGACGAGGTTTTCGACAAAATGGCTGCCGGAGAAGCTCTGCTTGCTCCGTATTATGCCGGTGACGCTCTTACGATCCTTGAGGATAACGAAGACCTTGATTTCGTTGTACCGAAAAGCGGAACGAACCTTTTTGTCGATGCAATGTGCATACCGTCTTCCGCAAAGCAAAAGGAAGCGGCTGAAATGTATATCAACTTTATGTGTGAGTCGGATATAGCTTTTGCCAATATAGACTATATCTGCTATTCAACTCCTCACAGCGGAGCATATGAAATGCTCGACGACGAAGTAAGAGAAAGTCATGTATCATATCCTGACAGCCAATTTATTGCCGATAAAACGACAGTTTTCGTCAATCTCTCCGATGAAGCCAACGACCTTATGAAAGATCTCTGGACAGAAATGAAATCGGAAACCGCAAATAAATGGTTTGTCCCGATATTCCTTGTAGTGTGCATCCTGATAATCGCCGCCGTCCTCGTAAGACGATATATAAAACGCAGGAAAGACATTTTCTAAGAAGGGGACGCTGTCCCCCTTCCCCCCCCTGCCAAAGGGACGTACAGTCCCTTTGGAAACCCATAATTAGCTGGTGATATTTTGTTTTTAGATAATCTTGCTTTCAGTCTGAATGCGACCGTACCTGTATTCCTTATGATGGTATTTGGATGGTTTGTAAAAAGATTCGGACTTCTTGATGAACACTCCACTTCTCAGATAAATAAATTCGTTTTCCGAACACTGCTTCCTGCGCTGCTTTTCATGGACTTGTCCACGGCGGATTTTCATGCCGTCTGGGACACGAAATTCGTTCTTTTCTGCATAACGGCAACGCTTTTAAGCGTGGGAATAGCTCTGTCTTACTCGCTGCTTCACAAGGATAAAGCCGAAAGAGGCGAAATAATTCAGGCTTCCTACAGAAGCAGTGCGGCTATACTCGGAATAGCTTTTGTAAAAAACATCTACGGTGAAGCGACAATGGCGGCTCTTATGATAGTCGGAACAGTTCCGCTTTACAACATAATCGCCGTTATCTCGCTGTCGCTCACATCTCCCGATAAGGACGGCAGACAGAACAAAAAAGCTCTTTTCACAAAAACGCTCAAAGAAATAGTGACCAATCCAATTATTCTTGGAATTTTCGCAGGAATAGTCTGGTCGCTTCTTAAAATCCCTCAGCCGGTCATCATGACGAAATCAATATCATATCTCGCAAACATGGCAACTCCGCTTTCACTAATAGCTCTCGGAGCGTCATTCAAATTCGGCGATGCAAAGGGAAAAGTTCCGCTTACAATAGGAATTGCGTCCATAAAGCTTATTCTTTTCTGCGCAGTCTTTCTTCCTGCGGCGGTATGGCTTGGATTCAGAGGTGAAAAGCTCATTGCCATTCTAGTAATGCTCGGAAGCGCAACAACGGGCAGTTGTTTTGTCATGGCAAAAAATTTCGGACACAAGGGTGCAGTAACCGCATTTGCCGTAATGCTGACGACTCTATGCAGCGCATTCACGCTTACAACGTGGCTGTTCATTCTGAAAAGCTTAAACTATATATAACGAAAAGGACTATTGCATCTTTCGCAATAGTCCTTATTTTTTATAGTGGGTTTCCAAAGGGGATGTACTCCCCTTTGGCAGAGGGGTTAAAGGGGAGACAGCGTCTCCCCTTAATATTACGCAGTTACTAATTAAACTTCTCAACCTCTGTTGAAATAACACCTGTCCATGCATCACGGAGAGCTGCCCATGAATCAACAGCGTCGTTGCCCTCGAGAAGAGCCTTTTCAAGGTTATCCATAACACCTCTTGTGTCGTAGGTATAGTCGCCGCTGCCATACATAATATCTCCCATACCGTAGCCGAAATCAAACATAGGATTAGTATTGCTCGGATCACGGTAAGACATAATAGCGTCATACTGTTCTTCCGTAACGTAGCTTCTTACAAGTCCGGAAGCTGTTTTGTCCACAATAAGAGCTTTCTGCTTAGCTGCTTCAACATATTTTTCCTCAGTCAGAGCAAGTCTTTCACACTTTATATACGTTGCAACGGCCTCGCCCTTTTTAGAATTTTTAATAAGCATTCTTGCGCCATAATTGCAGCAAAGATTATACTCGCTGGAATCAGGAGATTTTGGGAAAGGAACTACCATAAGATCCATATCCTCATTTTTAGCATTTGAAGTTCCCAGCGCCCAATCTGACATTGCAAAGAAAAGCGTAGCTTGATTATCCGGGAAATATCCTATCCATTCAGGATTATAAAGCTGTTTCTGAGCAATCTCCTGCATAAGAAGCTCTGCCTTTTCGATTTCAGGATCGTCGATATTGTTCGAGAATTTGCCGTTTTCATAATTAACAACAGTATGTCCGGTAGACTGAATAAGAGCCTGACCAAACCAGCCGTTGATACCGTATCTTGTCTGTCCGCTCGGAGCATTGGCAACGAACTTTTCCATCATCTCCATGAAAGCATCCCAATCCCATTCGCCGTCCTCATAAAGCTCGTAAGGATCATCAAGACCTTCAGCCTGCATCATTTTTCTGCTGTATGTAATAAGAAGCGGATCGCAAATCACATAGGGAATAACATAATGCTGATCTTTATATTCAAACATATCAATGACATCGCTCATATCGTCCCAAAGCTCGGAATCGATTTCCATAGTATCGAAATAGGGATCAAGCGGTTCATACTGATTCTTCATAACACCGTTAGGAACAGCGTCCCACTCATAAGGGAACATATCAACCTCATCGCCTGCAATTATCATTGAAGCGAGCTTATCGAATTTATCATTGGAAGTAGTTGAAACGTAATTTATTTTTCCGCCGTAATAGTCCTCAAAAATAGTAAGAGCAACAGAACGGTCGTTATTTCCGCTTGGATTTAAATCATAATCACAAAGCCAGGTTATAGTCATATTCGGGTCTGTCTCTTTCTTTTCGCCGCTGACGGAGGCTCCGTCATCTCCTCCGATAACGCTTAGATCAACGTCTACATCATCGTGACCTTTATAAGGATCGGTAACAGCCTGAGCTGCATCGGTTTCGCTGCTGTCGTCAGATTTTCCGCATGAAACAGAAGTGGACATAACAGCCGAAACGGCGATAATTCCGGCAAGTATTCTTTTTAAATTGCACATAATGAAAAACTCCTTTCATAATACCGCATCGCAAGAGGGATAACAACACGGACTAATTCAATAATATTATACAATAAAAGTGGGTATATGTCAAGATTTTTGCAGCAAAAAAACAGGGCAGCAACATTTATTCTTATTAAACATTATAAGGGAGACTCTGTCCCCCCTTACCTCCTGCCAAAGGGGAATACTCATATATAAGTTTTTAGTCCGAAAACGTTTTTTGCGAATCGTTTTGGGGCTAATTTGGATATTGTATTACTTGCATAAATCAGAGTTTATATTACAACCTACGGTTTAGTTTAAATAAATTCTTATAAACATATTTAATATTGTTTTTTTTCAAAAATGTAAGCTATAATAAAAATGCAAATCATTTTATAGCAGGAGGAATAATATGTTTAATCAAGTTGACTTT
>CAJKFZ010000002.1 GCA_905199285.1 uncultured Ruminococcus sp. | reverse complement strand
CTATATATACATTAGATATCCTTTCGAAATCTTCTCTATCACCCGCTATTGATGCTTTCTTTCTTAAAGGATTCGGCCGCTCTTTTTTAGAACGGCTGAATTTTTTTATTTATTTAATGTTTATTTTGTTAAAAAATATGCGGAGTGGTATTCAATTATAGTACAACAAAAAAATATTGCTTTAAAAGAGATAAGATTTTTTATTGGAAAGCCGAAAAAAGACGTTGACAAATTTTGTGAATAGTGATATAATTAATTTTATGTAAGCAATGCGCATTTTGTCAATTTAATGCGCAAAAACGTAACGTCCTGTCCACCGCAGGTGAATAATAATAAGGACGTATTACAGGGGGTTGATGCTAAGCGGATATGTGGATTTTCTGAGTACGGTTTCTTAAATCTGCATATATGATGTCTTGCGGAAGTGATGTAGAGTTTATTTTTCAGTCCCGTCAGACGTGTGAAGTACAGCGTTGATACGCCCATATTTTAACTGAAAGGAGAAGGCTTACTATGAGTAATTTAATTAATCCCGAATTTAAGATAAGAGAGGTCGCCGAGCGAATTAAAGCCACTCGTGAATCAGTAGGCTTGACTCCGGAGGAAATGGCTGAAAAAACCGGTATAACCACTTTCGAGTATCTTGCTTATGAAGGCGGAGCAAAGGATTTCAGCTTTAGTTTTATCTATAAATTTGCTAACGTTACAGGCGTTGAGATCACTGATCTTATGGACGGTGAATCGCCTCATATAAACAGTTTCGATATAACCAGAAAGGGAGAGGGACTCCCCATTGCCCGTAAAAAAGGACTTGTTTATCAACGTCTTGCTCCTAATTTCAGAAATAAGATCGGTGAACCGTTCCTTGTAACGATTCCCTATGTTGACGAAAAACACAGAGTTCCTCATGCTCATACTCACGAAGGACAGGAGCTTGATATCATCGTGAGCGGACAGCTTAAAGTTCGTGTAGGCGATAATGTCGAGGTTCTCAGCGAGGGCGATTCTATTTATTACGACAGCTCCGAACCCCACGATGAATGGGCTGTAGGCGGCAAAGAATGTAAATTTTACGCTGTTGTTTTCGGTACGAATCAGTATGCCGGAGCTATGTCGCATCTCGAACCGGTAACACTTCCCGGAACCACTAACTTCGATCTCGCAAACGTTGAAAATCCCGTTGCGGATAAATTCGTTGAGGTTGAAACAAACAGCGAGGGCGCTCTTACCGGAATTAAGTTCAAAAACGAGGAAACATTCAATTTCAGTTTTGATATCGTGGACGCTCTTGCAGCAAAAGATCCCGATAAAACGGCTCTTATTTACGTTTCCGACGATTTGGAGGAACGCCGTTTTACCTTTGCGGAAATTAAAAAATACTCCAACATGACCGCAAATTATTTCCTTTCAAAGGGAATCAAAAAGGGCGATAAGGTCATGCTGGTTCTTAAAAGACATTATCAGTTCTGGTTTGCTATTCTTGCTCTTCATAGAATCGGAGCTATCGTTATTCCTGCTACAAATCAGCTTGTCCAGCACGATTTCACATACCGTTTTGAGGCAGCTGACGTTAAAGCTATCGTCTGCACAGGTGATGGCGATGTTGCTCATCAGGTAGAGCTTGCTATCGAAGAATCCGGAATGGATATCATTAAGATGATGGCTCACGGCGAGCGTGAGGGCTGGGCTTCGTTCGATAAGGAAATGTACGAGTTCAGCGACGTTTTTGAGCGTCCGACAGATCCGGATAAGATCTCATGCGGAAGCGAGCCTATGCTCATGTATTTTACATCCGGAACGACCGGTTATCCGAAAATCGCTATGCACAGCCATAAATACGCTCTCGGTCACTTTATTACAGCTCGCTACTGGCATAATGTCGATCCGAACGGAATCCACCTGACAATTTCCGATACAGGCTGGGGCAAGGCTCTCTGGGGCAAGCTTTACGGTCAGTGGATGAGCGAAACCTGCGTTTTCGTTTATGATTTCAACAGATTTGATGCTCATAAAATTCTCCCGATGTTCAAGAAGTACAATATTACAACTTTCTGCGCTCCTCCGACTATGTACAGATTCTTTATTAAAGAAGATCTTTCCAAATATGACCTTAGTTCGATAAAATATGCTACAGTTGCCGGAGAAGCCCTCAATCCGGAGGTTTACAACCAGTTCCTCAAGGCAACAGGAGTTAAGCTTATGGAAGGCTTCGGTCAGACCGAAACTACTCTTGCGATCGGTAACTTTGTAGGAATGACTGCAAAGCCCGGTTCTATGGGAAAACCGAGCGCATTGTATGATATTGATATCGTTGATTCCGACGGAAACAGCGTTAAGCCCGGTGAAACAGGCGAGATCGTTATCCGTCTTGATAAGGGAATCCCATGTGGACTTTTCATGGAATATTACAAGGATGAAGAGAAAACAAAGGAAGTATGGTACGATAATATCTACCATACCGGCGACACTGCTTGGCGTGATGAGGACGGCTATTTCTGGTATGTTGGACGTGTTGATGATGTTATCAAGTCGTCCGGTTACAGAATCGGACCGTTTGAGATCGAAAGCGTTATCATGGAACTTCCTTATGTTCTTGAGTGCGGAGTAAGCGCTGCTCCCGATCCGGTTAGAGGACAGGTAGTTAAGGCTTCTATCGTTCTCACAAAGGGAACTGTTGGTACGGATGAGCTGAAAAAGGAGATTCAGGATTACGTTAAACAGCATACTGCTCCTTACAAATATCCGAGAATCGTTGAATTCCGTGACGAGCTTCCTAAAACTATCAGCGGAAAGATAAGACGTGTTGAGCTGAAAGGCTAAAGAAAAAGGACGAACTTTTAATAGGTTCGTCCTTTATTTATGCGTCAGGATTTTTCGCTGAGATAAATACCGATTCGACTGTTGAGAATATTCACACATTCGTCGATGCTTTTTTCGCCCTCAAGAACGCTTTGGTATTCCTCTTTTATGATAGAGTCGATCTGCTTATCATAGTATGGGTAAAATTTGACACTTTTTATGTAGCTAAGAGTCTCATCAATCGCCTCATCAGTCATTGTGAATTCTTCACCTTCATTATAAACTGATTGATAGACCTCACGAATACTGCCGCTGGTGTATTTGCTTGTTTCATAAGCGAGATTATGAAGTGCGCTTTCGGTAACAGGAATTCCATGAAAATCGAGGCTGATATTCTGCAATGCTTCATCGCTGAAAAGAGTGTTCAAAAATACCCATGCTCCTTCTTTGTTCGGACTTGCGTCCATGATAGCATAAAGCGAGTCTATTTGCGCCGAAGCTCCGTTTCCGTTTGCAGATGGAAAACCTGTGTATGTTATATCTGCTCCATTAAAGTCGTTATAATAAAGCGTGGTGACGGAACTGTTTATCCCGAAGAAGGTCATGACATCCACAAGAGCGGTATCGTTTATGAGACTTCCGGTTGGATTACCTGTTTTGCGTTTATCCTCAATTTCGGGAAGATCAAGCAGAAATTCCAGAACTTCGGGTAGATTTTTACTGAAATCGCAGGTATTGCTTTCAAAGTCGATGCAGTCATGACCGATATTTTTCATCATATACTGCCATAAATCAAATTTGGTCATCTGAGCTTTAAGAAAATCATTGTTTGCAGGTAGAGCGTCATATGCTTCAATAGCCTGAGAATAAGTCCAGTTGGCATATTCGCTGCCGCAGCGTGAAGACTTTACAGCCGCAGTATCAAGAATAAAAGTATTGAAAAGAGCGTTGAGTTCTCCATTAGCTTCAAGAGATTCAAGGACGTTCGGGAGAAAATCTTCTTTCTTTACACCGTCGTAATTTTCCATAAGAGGATAAATATCGGCAAGGTAGTCCGATTTGCGCAGACTGTCGATGGACTGAGTATCTGCCATGACAATATCTGGGATTTTTCCAGACAGAATATCCGCAGTAAAATTGGAAAGCGACGTTGTTTCAAAATAATCGTCCTCGGTGTAATAATCAATAACGTTGACGGCATAAAGCTCGTTTGAGTTATTGAAGTCGTTTATCAGTGCTTGGATATCCTGATCCATGTGTAGCGCAGCCATAGTGATGACCGTTTTTCCGGTCGCTTCAGGAGCTGCTGTTGTTACCTCGCCGTCCGGAGCTGAATCGACAGATGAACTGCTGTTTTCTCTGCCGCATGATACGGTGCATAAAAGTGAAAACGCTGTAAGAGCCGATAATACTGATTTTTTCTTCATTTTAATTACTCCTTTGTTTCTTTTTCTTTTATCCAAACTGTTCCGACAGATAGAGTGAGATTCTGTTCTGGAGCAGTTCTGCACATTGTTCCGCAGTTATTTCTCCGTTGAAGAAGCGTTCTGTTTCCTCGTGATAAATGCTGCCGATCATTCCTGTCTGTTCAGAGTATCCTTCAAAGTCATATGAATACGGAACGGCTTCGTCAATGAGCTTGTCAACTACATCAATCATCTCGTCAGTAATTTCTCCTATTTTTACAATATCTGTTGATCCGTCCGAATTTATTCCTTTGTGAAATATGTATCCGGTATATCCAGTTACATAGCTTTGCGGAGCTTTACTATATTCAACCAGAAGTTCTCTTCCGCTTTTAGTAACAGGAAAACCGTTTCCTAAGCTAAACTTTTTGTAATATTCATCACTGAACATAAATTTGACAAATTCCCATGCTTCTTCTTTATTTTCGGAATTTTTCGTAATTGCAAAGATATTGTTGAATGCTGTAATCGAGGATTTACCTGTATTCACATCACCGAGAATCGTTATAGGTTCGCCGCCGAATTTTCCTTTAGTCATATCAAGATAGGCGTGATAGCTAAACAGGGTTTCGGATGATAGAATTGCCTTATCATTGATATATTGCTGCATAAACATATTATTTTCCAGACGAAATTCTTCTTCGGTCTTTTCATCAGCAGCATAGTAATCATCAGTTACAGGTTCGCCTTCGCCGCAGTATTTAAGGTGACGGAGAAATTCGGGAGAATCAAATCGGCAGGTCGCATTTTTAAAATCTATCCACTCGTACCAGTTGAACTGAATACGGTCGTATATTGTATCGCCTTCATAATAGTAGCGCATTCCCATACCCTCGGGTTTATTTTCGAGTAGGTCCATATATGCGTCAAATCCCCAGTTATCGGCTAAATCTCCGACAAATTTTGTTTTTCCAACGTAACCAATGTCAAGGCAGAACAGATTTGGCATGGCATAGGCGTGACCGTCCTGCGAGTCTTTAATGAGCGTATTTATAGCGGCAGGAATGAAGGAGTCCTCGTTTAGCGTATCATCATTTTCCATGAAATCGAGCATATCGCAGAGAGCTTCTTTTTCTATTAGATTTATTCCAAATCCTGAATCTCCGAAATATCCGTTCACATTATTTAACATAAGAACATCGGGTAAATTACCGCTTAGTGCATCCTGAGTGATTTGATTCATGAACGTTTCCTTTTCGGTATCAGAGGCGCCATCGTTAATATAAGTTTTTACATCCACTTGAACATCATCATGAGTTTCGTTAAAATATTCTATAGTATCTTCCATTAGCAAGAGATTATTCTGAAGCGGCATTCCGATTGTAATATGCGGAATATTTTCAAGCTCTTCAGGATCGCAGGGGATGAATTTTTTCAGGTCGCAGCTCCAGTTTGAGTAATTTTTGACAGGAATGATAAAGCTTCCGTCAGAACCAACGGCAAATCCGGCAACCTTGTCAGCTGTTAAGCCGGAACGGTTGACGCTGAACAGCGGTTCTACCGAGGAATCGTCTTTGCGGACTCCGTAGATATCGCTCATGGAGCGGAAATACATCGAATAATCGCCGCTTGCCGGAAGTATCTCGTCATAGACAGAGCCTGAGATATTATAGTTTATACTGCTTTTTTCGAGCGTTCCATCGGAATTAATTTTGTCGATACGGAAAGATTCTCCGTCCGTCACAGCGCAGACGATAGAACCGCTGTCGTTACGTCCGATATTTTCAACGTATTCCTCTGAATCGGTACTTATCGTTCCGATGTAAGAACCGTCGATTCTGAACAGTTCATACGTTGAATTTACGCATACGACGACCGTTTCGCCGTCGGAAACAAGTCCGCTTATCTGGATGTCCTTTCCGGGGGGAGTCGGGAAGTCCGTTACTTCATTATCCGTGAGCATCTCGCCGTTGAGGGAGTATGTCCTCATGCGGAAGCTATATTCGGCAGAATCCTCATACTGCTGAACTGCTGTAGGATCGTCATAATCCGGTTCAGGCATATCGCCGTGGTCTGCACATACCACGAAGACTACAATTGTACCGTTTTCGGTAATATTGATATTATAAGATACGCCGTAATCAAAGTTTTTGATGCCAATGTTTCTGAACTCGGAAAATTCTGAATCCACTGTCCAGAACTCAACTGTTTCCGAACCGGAGCCGACTATGAAATATTCTGAGTTGTTATTGAACGGACAAAAACGGTAGATCATGTTCATATCATCAGGCAGCGGAAGCGATGTTTTTTTATAGGAAACATTGCTGAGAGATTCTGCTGTGAAGTTCTTCGGATTTGAGGATTTTTCCGGTTTTTTAATGCAGGAAACTGCTCCGGAAAAAATTGTTAAAGCTGAGATAAACGCAATTATTTTTTTCATAATAAAAACCTCCTTGAAAGATAATTTTCCTATCTTCTATAAACAAGTGATTTTCATGGATGAAAAAGACGAAGATTTGAAATCTTTTGTATAATTGCACAAAAATAATCCTTGTTTTGTGTGATAAGTGCTGAAATTACTATTTAAGCTTTTATTTTTTGAGGAAAAATGTTATAATAATATAAACAGATGTAGGCTTTTTTACAGTTATTTACAATTTAAGAAATAATTTGATTTGAGCAGGTGAAAAATGGATAATTTTAAAAATATTGCCGTTGTAGTTGCCGGTCTTGATGAAGAGTACCAGTATAATATTATCAACGGAATCAACAAGTTTGCTCGTGAAAACGAGATAAATGTCTCTTATTTTGCAGCTTTCGGCGGAATGCTTGCAAGCAGACGTTTTGATATCGGAGAATACAGTATTTATAATTTTATTGATTTTAAAAAATTTGACGGCGCATTGCTTATGACCAATACTATCTGCGATTCAGAAGTCAAGGAAATTATTATTGAAAAGGTAAGAAACTCCGGAATACCTGCTGTTGTTCTTGATTGCTCGGAATATCCCGAATTTTACAGCATTTGTATTGATAACGATAACGCAATGGAGGAAATGGTCAGCCATATCATTCAGGAACACGGCGCAAAGGTTATCAATTATATTTCCGGACCGCTCTCCAATCCCGAGGGTAAAGCAAGATACGAAGCTTTCCTCAAGGTCATGCGTGAAAACAACCTGACTGTTGAGCCGGAGCGAATCTATTTCGGAGAATTTAGAAGCCATGACGGAAAACTTGCTGTTGAGGAATTTGCAGAGCGTGAAATGACTCTGCCCGACGCTTTTATATGCGCCAACGACGCTATGGCTCTTACTGCGGTCACTGCTCTTGAAAAGCTTGGCTATAAAGTTCCCGAAGACGTTATGGTTACGGGATTCGATTATACAAATAATGCAAGAAATTTCTGTCCCGCACTTACTTCCGTAAAAAGACCGCTGTTCACTTCCGGATACAAGGCTTGCAGCATAATTTATGACGTTATAAACGGTGGAAAACCTCATAAAGATACAATTCTTGAGGCTTATCCTGTGTTCTCGGAAAGCTGTGGATGTACCGATGAATTTTCGGACGATTTCAGAGATTTCAGAAAAACTACCCATAGAATCAAAGAACGGACAGACTCTAATATTTCGATGCTTAACCGACTTACTGCACGTCTTGCGGAAACAGAAACTTCTTCTGAGCTGTTTGATGTTCTCGAAGAATTTGTTGAAGAGATCGGCTGTGAAAAGTTTTCGCTCTGTCTGAAAGAGGACTGGCAGGAAGCCTATAACGTTAAGTCGATCGACGCAGGAGATGAAGCTGATGCCTTTACCGGATTTATGACAGCTCCTCTTATCTGGGAAAAAGGTGAGAGAAGAAACGTTGAATACTTCCCAGCCGGCGAGATGAATCCTGAAAAGTTCAAGTCCGGAGGCAACATCAGTTACTTCCTTCCGCTTCATTTCGGAGAAAGATGTCTGGGCTACTACATAATCACAAACGGAGATTTTCCGATAAGCAGCCTTCTCTGCCATACCCTTACCATGAATATCAGCAATTCTATTGAAAATATCCGAAAGCTTCTGCACCTCAATAACGCTATGGATGAGCTGAACCGCCTTTCTGTTATTGATCCTCTTTGCAATATTTATAACAGAAACGGATTTATAAACGTTGCAGACGATATGTTCAAGGAGTGCGTTGCAAATCATAAGAGCGTTATGCTAAGCTTTATTGATATGGATGGACTTAAATTCATTAACGACAACTACGGTCATAACGAGGGAGATTTCGCTATCCAAAGACTTGCAAGTACGATTTTTGAGTGTTGCGGAAAGGGAAGCGTCTGCGCACGTTTCGGAGGAGATGAATTTGTCATTTTCGATACAATTGTAAACGAAGGCTCGGCGGAGACTCTTGCAAGAAAATTCGGAGCAAAAATCGACAGCATAAATTCTATCATAAAAAAACCGTACACTCTTTCAGCAAGCGTAGGCAGTATAATTACAGTTCCGGAAGAGGGCGATACGCTTTACGGTATAATCAAGCAGGCTGATGATAAAATGTACGAAATCAAGAAAACTAAAAAGAATGCGAGAAAATCCGAAAAAATACAATAATATGATTTAATAAAAAGGGAGCTGTTTGTACAGCTCCTTTTTCACGTTTATTTATTTTTCTTATAGCCAAGAAATTTCAGTGCCGCAACGGGATTTCCCAGCTCGTCGCTGACATTTACGTTGTAACAGCAAGTAGTCCGTCCATCCTTGATAAGCTCGGTTTCGGCTATAATACGCTCAGTTTTCGGAACTCCGACAAATGAGATATCCGTGTTTATCGAAACAGTTCCGATCTGCTGCCAATTTGATGCAACGGCAAAAGCAAAGTCGGCGAGAGTGAAATAAACTCCGCCCATTATTCCGCCGGCAGCATTTTTATGATGCTCGTTCAGAGTAAGACTTACCTTAGCGTAATGGTTACCGATCTCGTCAATAACTGCACCGGCTTCTGTTGCAAAGCGGTCGTTTTGAAAAAGCGAACGAACTCTTTCAAGCTCTTCATTTGAAACCATTTTAACAACCTCTTAAACGAGAGCCGACATATCATAAAGTCCGGCGGACTGATTTTTGAGGAAAACAGCCGCATTTATCGAACCTTCGGCAAAAACTGTTTTTGAAGCGGCAGAATGAGAAAGCGTGATAACTTCGTCATGTCCGGCAAAAATGATATCATGTTCACCAACGATCGTTCCGCCTCTTATTGCGTGCATACCGATCTCGCTCTTTTCACGCTTCTGACGGCGAGAATGACGGTCGTAAACGTAATGCTTTGAATTATCAAGAGTTTCGTTGATAGCGTTTGCAAGCATTATTGCAGTTCCGCTTGGAGCATCGAGCTTCTGATTATGGTGTTTTTCAACGATTTCAATATCGAACTGACCTCCGAGAACCGATGCAGCTTTTTTGGCAAGCTGAACAAGCAGATTGATTCCGAGGGACATATTGAATGTGAAAAATACCGGAATCTGCTGTGCTGCATTTTTTATCTGATTTATCTGTTCATCGTTGTAGCCTGTCGAAGCGAGAACGACCGGAGTTCCTGTTGAAAGACAGTAATCAAGCAGGGCGTTCAGCGAAGCAGGATTTGAAAAATCAATAATAACGTCGGCTTTTACCGGAAGTTTGTCCGGAGCGTCAACAATAGGAAAATCAGCGTACTGCTCGGTGTAGATATCTATTCCGGCAACGACTTTGCAATCGTCACGTTCCTGAATGCAGCTGTAAATAGTTTTGCCCATTTTGCCGTTTGCGCCGCATATAACTATATTTGTCATAGTTTTCACTCTCCATTATTTTGTATAACGGACTGCTGTTGAATTACAGCAGTCCATTTAAATTTGATTATTTTATAAGACCGTGCTTAGCAAGCGCAGCTCTGAGCGCCGACTTATGCTCCTCCGACATTTCACAGAGCGGCAGACGGCAAGGTCCGACATTCCAGCCTGTCATATTGAGAGCTTCCTTTACCGGAATCGGATTTACTTCGATAAAGAGAGCATTGATAAGGTCGAGATATTTGATCTGCATTTCAGTTGCCTTGGCAAAATCATTGTTGAGACAAAGCTGAACCATATCATGAGTTTCTTTCGGAAGGATATGTGAAAGAACCGAAATTACGCCCTTTCCGCCGAGTGACATAACAGGAACGATCATATCGTCGTTACCACTGTAGATGTCGATGTTGTCGCCGCATTCGGCAATGAGCTTAGCAACATAGCTGATGTTTCCGCTGGCTTCTTTTAAAGCGACGATATTCTTATGTTTTGCAAGCTCCTTAACAGTGGAAACTTCCATATTCATGCCGGTTCTTCCCGGAATATTGTAAAGAACGATCGGGATATTCACAGCGTCGGCAATTGTATTGAAGTGGAGAATAAGACCTTTCTGTGTAGTCTTATTATAATAAGGTGTAACGAGAAGAAGAGCGTCTGCTCCTGCTGCTTCGGCTTCCTTTGAAAGCTCGACGGCATATTTAGTGTCGTTGCTTCCGGTACCTGCGATTACCGGAACTCTTCCGGCAGTTCTTTTAACGGCAAACTTGATGCACTCAAGATGCTCCTCATCAGTCATAGTGGAAGCTTCACCTGTAGTTCCGCAGATAATAATTGCATCGGTATGATTTTCGATCTGAAGATCTATCATTTCTCCGAGACGGTCGTAATTAATAGAGCCGTCGTCATAGAACGGTGTGACAATAGCAATGCCGGCACCGGTAAAAATTGTATTTTTCATAGAAAAGTTCTCCTTTCAGAAAGACGATTCATTTAAAGTGTAAATATCCCAGCTTTTATCTTTTTGCATACCGTGAGACTCATAAAATCCGGCTGAATTTTTATTCCAGACAGCGCATTTCAATTCGATCTGCTCACAGTCGTTTGCGGCGGCGATTTCTTTTGCTTTGTCAAGAAGTTTTCCGCCGATTCCGCATCCTCTGTATTTTTCACGAGCATATAAATCTTCGATATACAGAATTTTTCTTCCTGAAAAAGTTGTGTATTTATAGAAAGCGTTCATTAAACCAGCCGCTTCACCGTCGATATACGCAATATAGCTCATAAGCGCATGGCTTTCTATAAGTTCTTTGAAACGATGCTGCGTCATTGTGAATATGTCCAGCGCTTTATGATATTCCATAAGTTCTCTGGTAAGAATGAATGCAGTTTCCGTTTCTTCCGGTGAAGTGATTTTTATGTTGATTTCCATCAGTCAAAATAGCCCTTGGCTGCAAGAAGCTCGGCAAGAAGAACTCCACCACCTGCTGCGCCTCTGAGAGTATTGTGCGAAAGGCAAACGAACTTGTAGTCAAACTGAGTATCTTCACGGAGACGGCCTGTTGAAACAGCCATACCGTTTTCAAGATTTCTGTCAAGCTTAGCCTGCGGACGGTTATCCTCTTCAAAATAGTGGATGAACTGCTTTGGTGCGCTTGGAAGCTCAAGTTCCTGTGGAACGCCCTTGAAGTCAGCCCAGAGCTGAAGGATCTCTTCCTTAGAGGGCTTGTTTTCAAAGCTTACGAAAACAGCGGCAGTATGACCGTCAGAAACAGGAACTCTTAAGCACTGAGTTGTGATAGAAGGAGTTGAAGCCTTAACGATCTCATTTCCTTCGATAGTTCCCCATACTTTGAGCGGCTCCTGCTCGGATTTCTCTTCTTCGCCGCCGATAAACGGAATGAGATTATCGACCATTTCAGGCCATGTTTCAAAGTTCTTTCCGGCGCCGGAAATAGCCTGATAAGTACAAGCGAGAACATTTTTCAGACCGAATTTTCTGAGCGGATGAAGTGCAGGAACGTAGCTCTGGATAGAGCAGTTTGACTTAACTGCGATAAAGCCTCTTTTAGTGCCGAGACGCTCACGCTGAGCCTTGATGATCTCGATGTGATCAGGGTTTATCTCCGGAACTACCATAGGAACGTCAGGAGTAAAACGATGAGCCGAGTTATTGGAAACGATAGGGCATTCAGCCTTTGCATAAGCTTCTTCAAGATCCTTTATCTCGTCCTTTTTCATGTCAACAGCACAGAAACAGAAGTCAACCATGCCTGCGATCTTTTCGATATCAGCAGTTGCATCAAGAAGCTTCATATCTTTCATTGATTCCGGCATAGGAACAGCCATCTTCCAGCGTCCTCCGGCAGCTTCTTCATAAGTCTGACCTGCACTTCTTGGTGAAGCTGCAAGAACCTTTACATTGAACCACGGATGATTTTCGAGAAGAGTTGCAAATCTCTGTCCAACCATACCCGTTGCACCGATAATACCTACGTTATACTGTTTCATATTGATTTCTCCTTAGAAAAAAATTTGCAGAAAATAACAAAAACCGGTTGCAAACCGGCTCATCATACGTTATAATAGAAATGTTGACATAGCAGATAAGCTGTATGCCGATAGCTCTCCATCATAAAGTGAATGATGACAGTCACAAACCTATTAAACCTGTGACCAGAACTGAGTTTACCAAAAACAGCCCTTCGGCAGCATTGCCTTTCACCATTCACCATAGGAGCGGTAATCCCGTGAATAGCTACTCATCGCAGCCGCACCTCTACCTGTATATTTACTATAATATCACTTAATTTTTCTTATGTCAATACTTTTTGAAAAAAATTTGCAGTGATGTGTGTTTTCCTGCATATAACGGCGATTCTGTTTTCTTCACTCTTTGTTAAGGGTGCAATACTCTTGGGCATTTACCCTAATCATTTCAAATCCCTCTTGTGGGGATTGGAAATGATTAATTGTGGGTTTCCAAAGGGGTGATTACCCCTTTGGCAGGGGGTGAGGGGGACAGCGTCTCCCTTGTACTGCTGGAGAAAGGAGATAAAATATGGAATTATTAAAATCAGATTTTTATTATGATCTGCCGGAAGAGCTTATTGCCCAGACTCCTGCCGAGCCGAGAAATTCATCAAGGATGATGTGCGTGGATAGGAAAACGGGTGAAATAAGTCACGACCGTTTCTATAATCTATGCGATAAGCTCAAAAAGGGTGACCTTCTTGTTATGAACGATTCAAGAGTAATTCCGGCGAGACTTTACGGCGAAAAGGTTGGCAATCAGACCTTCATTGAGTTCCTTCTTCTCGAACAGAAGGGCGATAAGATATGGGAGATAATCTGTCGTCCCGGAAAAAAGGCGAAGGTCGGAACACGTTTCAGCTTCGGAGGGGGAAGGCTTGTCGCCGACGTAATCGAGGTTAAAGACGACGGAAACCGTATCGTGAAATTTGAGTGCGAGGGGAATTTTTTTACGGCTCTTGACGATGTCGGACAGATGCCGCTTCCTCCATATATTACGGCGAAGCTTGAGGATAGGGAACGCTATCAGACCGTTTATTCAAAAGAGCTTGGCTCGGCAGCAGCTCCTACAGCCGGACTTCATTTTACTCCCGATCAGCTTGCGGAGCTTCGTGAGCGAGGAATAAAAACAGCGTTCGTAACGCTTCATGTCGGACTTGGAACTTTTCGTCCGGTAAAGGAAGATAATGTTCTCAACCATAAAATGCACAGCGAGCATTATCATCTCCCGAAAGAAACAGCCGATCTCATAAATGAAACAAAGTCCAACGGAGGAAGAGTTATAGCGGTCGGAACAACCACCTGCCGTACTCTTGAAAGCGTTGCGAGCTTTTACAATGAAATTGCCGAGCATGACGGCTACACGGATATTTTCATTTATCCCGGCTATGAGTTTAAATGTATCGACGGTCTTATAACTAATTTTCATTTGCCGGAGAGTACTCTCATAATGCTTGTTTCAGCGTTTATGGGCTACGATAATACTATGAATGCTTACAAGACAGCCGTTGAGGAGCGTTATCGCTTCTTCAGCTTCGGCGATTGTATGTGCATTCTGTAAGGAGTGAGTATGGATACAGACAAAGATAAAGCCGTCCGGAAACAGCTTCGTACAGACTTTATTATTTCTTTAGCCGCCGGAATGATACTGCTTGGAATGGGAGTATTTGGATTTATCGTATGCAAAAGCTATTCCTCTTTTGCAGTGAAAATCGGATTGTCTATGAAATTTGAACAAATAACAGGTTTTCCGCTTTTTGACATATTTGGATATTTTGCACAATTTATGTTTGTTGTTGTAATTCTGGGAATGTATGGGATTTTTCCGGCATTAAGCGGAACTATTATTATTCTGAGAAGCAATATCATGAGACTGTTTAAAAATAAATTTGCTGATGAATCTGCATATTATCGCTGGTCAGCACGAATGAGCGTTATTGACTTGTGTATCGTTATTGTGAATGTTGTTTCTACCATAGGATTCATGCAGCTTGGAATATATCCGTTTATATACACAACTGTGAATATTATGCTTGCTGTGGTAATGACTGCAAATAAAGTGGTAATGACGGTAAATGAAATAAAAATTTCACAATTGAAAAAGAAAAATGACGAGGAGTATCTTATGAAAATTTCAGCTTTATTCAAAAGTATTGTTGATTCGGATATCGCACCGATAGTTATCTGCGAGACGGATCATAAAATCGTTTATATGAATCCTGCGGCAGTTGAACGTTATGCCAAAAGGGGAGGAGCAAACCTTATCGGGAAGTCGCTTCTGGATTGTCACAATGATGAATCCAATGAAAAAATCAAGTCCATAGTGGCATGGTTTGAAGAAAGTCCGGAGAATAACAGGATCTTCACTTTCCATAATCTTAAGGAGAACAAGGATGTTTATATGATAGCTCTCCGTGACGAACATAACATACTTATCGGATATTACGAAAAGCATGAATACCGTACTCCGGAATCGGATTTGACGGAAGCGTGATTTTGAATTGCGTGTTCGCTCTGCGCTCACAGTGGAGCATCTACAAACCGTCCGCTCGAAACGCTTCGCTTTCTCGCTGTCATTTTGCGGGGCGTTGCCCCGATACCCCACAAGGGCTGTATGCCCTTGACCTGACCAAAGGGTGAATCCGCCTAACAGGCACCCGTCCCCTCTGTCGGTAAGCCGACATTTCCCCACACTGTGGGGAGTCACCCTTTGGAAACCCATTATTATTAATTTCAAAGGAGATTTTATGTTTACTCTTTTAAAAAAAGAAAATAAAGCAAGAAGAGGTCAGTTTGAAACGGTTCACGGAACTTTTCAGACTCCCTGTTTCATGAATGTCGGAACTGCCGCTGCTATCAAGGGCGGAATCTCTTCCGTAGACCTCAAAGGTCTTAAAACTCAAGTTGAACTTTGCAATACCTATCATCTTCATCTCCGTCCCGGCGACCATATCATCAAGCAAATGGGCGGACTTCATAAATTTATGAACTGGGATAAGCCTATTCTTACCGACAGCGGCGGATTTCAGGTCTTTTCGCTTGCAAAGCTCAGAAAAATCAAAGAGGAGGGAGTCTACTTTGCTTCTCATATCGACGGCAGACGTATTTTTATGGGACCGGAGGAGAGTATGCAGATACAGTCCAACCTCGGCTCGACTATTGCTATGGCGTTTGATGAGTGCATAGAAAATCCTGCGCCCCATAAATATGTTGAAGCTTCTGTGGAGCGTACAACACGCTGGCTTTACCGCTGTAAGGAGGAAATGGCTCGTCTGAACAGTCTGCCCGATACGATAAATAAGAAACAGATGCTTTTCGGAATAAATCAGGGTTCGACATATGACGATATTCGTATAAAGCATATGGAAGATATTGCCGCTCTCGATCTCGATGGCTACGCTATCGGAGGACTTGCCGTTGGTGAGGAGACTTCGGAAATGTACCGTATAATCGACGCTGTTGAACCGTTTATGCCTGTGAATAAGCCTCGTTATCTCATGGGAGTGGGAACGCCTTCCAACATAATTGAAGCTGTTGCAAGAGGCGTTGATATGTTCGACTGTGTAATGCCGAGCAGAAATGCACGTCATGCAACTGTTTTCACCTGGAGCGGAATCATGCATCTTGGCAATAAATGCTATGAGACCGATCCACGTCCGGTCGATGAACAGTGTGATTGCCCTACCTGCCGTAATTTCAGCAGAGCGTATATACGTCACCTTTTCAAGGCGAACGAACAGCTTGCAGGCAGACTTGCAGTTCAGCATAATCTTTACTTTTACAATACTCTCACGGAAAAAATTAGAGAAGCTATTGACGAGGACAGATTTGAACAGTTCAGAGGAAAATATTCAACGCTTCTTGCCACAAGAATTTAGGAGATGACCTTTAATGAAAACAGCAATTTTTGACCTCGACGGAACTATCGCCGACACTCTTTTCGATCTTGCAGACGCTGTAAATTATGCTCTGGAGAAGCTTGGATATCCTGTTCATCCGTATGAGTGTTTCAACCAATTCGTCGGCAATGGAGTTCAAAAGCTCTGTTACCGTGCTCTTCCCGATGATAAAAAAGACGAAACCGATAAGCTTGTTGAAATTTTCAGCGAGTATTATAACGAGCATTTTCTTGATAAAACTGCCATTTATAGAGGTATGAGTGAAACCATACATAAACTGGAATCCTCCGGAATCAGGCTTGCAATTGCAACTAATAAACCGCAGGATTTTGCAAGAAAAATTGTCGCGGCGCTTCTTCCGGATGTTGAGTTTATATCAGTTCTCGGTGGGTGCGATGAAAGACCGAAAAAGCCTGATACAGCCATAATTCGTGAGATACTCGGAAAGCTTCCTGTTGAGGAAAATCAGGTTTTTATGATCGGCGACAGCAATGTTGATATTCAGACAGCAAAAAATTCGGGACTTATCTCTATCGGCTGTATATGGGGATTCCGTGGACGTGATGAGCTTGAATCCGAGGGAGCGGATTATATCGCCGAAACTCCTGAGGATATAGCAAAAATAATTCTTGAATGTTAAGGAGTGATATTATGAGCAGAAAGAAAAAAACTGAATTCGAGCCGGAGCTTTATACGGAAGAACAGCTTGATGCGATAGATCAGCATATAGTTCAGTATTTCGGAGAGTACAAAAATGTTTTCCACGAACTTGTTTCGCCTGATATCCATGTTGATATTTGCATTATTGAGCCTGATGAAGAGTACGATTATTATACTCTCGTTACTATGGGCGCAGGAGCGCATAAAATGAACGTTCCGGAAAAGCTTGCAGGACAAGGACTTGAACGTGCGGAATATGTCATCTGTCTGCCATCCGACTGGAACCTGAACAGTCCGGATGAAAAAGACTACTGGCCGATAAGACTTCTCAAGGATATCGCAAGACTTCCCATTAATTCCGATACATGGATAGGCTGGGGACACTCTGTTGAAAATCAGGGACCTTTTGCTGAAAATACAGAGCTTTGCGGAACACTTGTCCTTTCTCCTCCGTTTGGAGAGGATTGCTGCGTCTGCGTTATGCCCGACGGTGAGGAAGTTAATTTCTATCAGCTTATCCCGATTTATCAGGACGAAATGGACTTCAAGATAGAACGTGGAACAGATGCGCTGCTCGATATGTTCGATAATGAGTTAAGTCCGGTTATCGAGCCTGACCGTGAGCCTTGTGTAAGACGTGTTGATTATACCGTAATGGACAGAGAAGAATGGCACGTTGGCTCGATAAGGGAGAAAAATCTTCCCGTCGATGAGATAACCGGATATAATCATATGGCGATATATCTGCGCTGGGCGATCGAAAATGATTTGATGTGCGTGAATTTCAATGAAGCGTTTTCGGATACTGTGAAGGATGTTAAATCCGGAGAAAACACCGATCTGCGTGAATTTATACGTGACGAGCTGGAGGGAAAGCTTTTCCGTGAGATGTTCAATGAAGAGGGTGAAGCGTTTGCTGAATTTTATTATAATCACGAAAACGATTATGGTGAACCTTGTTACCCGTCTGATGTGGATGATCATGCGATGAAGTATTTCGGAGAGGAACGCTATAATTCGGATGAATTTCAGGATGAAGCATACCTTTTTGTCCCGTTTGACGAAGATTATTACAACGCTATGAAAGAGTATATAGAGCATTATTATGCTGAATTCAAGAATAAATAATTGATTTGAAGAAACAAATATTTTATAAGTATTGACAACCGGTCGGATTTGGTGTAAAATATAATATGTGTATTTATATCATGAGTACTAAATAATCATGACAGCAGTATCTGCTTTTCTGTATATAACGGTGATTTTGTTCTCATTTCTTTCTGTCATGGCAGGGAGTAAAAGGGAACGGCGTCCCCTTTATAATTGCCGGAAAAAGCAAATAATGCTGTTTATGTAAAAGAATTGTAAAGGCGGTATATAAATGGGTTTATTCAAAGGAATTTTCGGCGCAAACGGCTACAGCAACCGTGAGCTGAAGCGTATCGAGCCTATTAAAAATAAAGTCCTCGAACTGGACGAGGAGTATCAGAAGCTTTCAGACGCTGAACTGAAGGCAAAAACTGTTGAATTTAAGGAAAGACTTGAGGACGGAGAGACTCTCGATGATATCCTGCCGGAGGCTCTTGCAACTGTAAGAGAAGCCGCATGGCGTGTTCTTGAGAAAAAACCGTACCCTGTTCAGCTTATCGGAGCTATCGTTCTTCATCAGGGACGTATTGCCGAAATGAAGACCGGTGAAGGTAAAACCCTCGTTGCCTGCGTTGCATCATATCTTAATGCTCTTTCAGGCAAGGGTGTTCACGTTGTTACCGTTAACGACTACCTTGCAAAAACTCAGGCAGAGGAAATGGGAAAGGTTCACCGCTGGCTGGGTCTTACTGTCGGCTGTATCCTTCACGGACTCAACAATGACGAGCGCCGTGCAGCATATAACTGCGACGTAACTTATGCTACCAATAACGAGCTTGGATTCGATTACCTCCGTGACAACATGGTTACTCATAAAGAAGAGCGTGTTCAGCGTGCTCCGAACTTTGCCATCGTCGACGAGGTCGACTCTATCCTTATAGACGAGGCAAGAACTCCGCTTATTATTTCCGGAAGAGGCGATAAATCTACAGATCTTTACGCTATCGTAGACCGCTTCGCTAAAACTCTTACATCGACTACTGTTGTTGAAATGGACGATAAGGTAGATCAGGATGCTATCAACGAAACTGCCGACTATATCATAGACGAAAAGGCAAAAACTGCTACTATCACCCAGCGAGGAGTTAAAAAGGCTGAAAAGGCATTCAATGTCGATAACCTTATGGATTCAGAGAATATGACTCTCCTCCACCACATAAATCAGGCTATCAAGGCGAATGGCGTTATGAGAAATGATATCGACTACGTTGTTAAAGACGGCGAGATCATTATTGTTGATGAATTCACAGGTCGTCTGATGATGGGCAGACGCTTCAACGATGGTCTGCATCAGGCTATCGAGGCTAAAGAGGGCGTTAAGATCAAAAGCGAATCAAGAACTCTTGCGACCATAACATTCCAGAATTTCTTCCGTCTTTACAATAAGCTTTCCGGTATGACCGGTACTGCTATGACCGAAGAAGGCGAATTCAAAGAGATCTATAAACTCGATGTTATCTCTATTCCGACAAATAAGCCGGTTATCCGTATAGATCACAACGATCAGGTTTACAGTTCGGAAAAGGGCAAATATTCGGCAATTATCGATAAGATAATCGAGTGCCACGATAAAGGTCAGCCTATCCTCGTAGGTACAGTTTCTATCGAAAAGTCGGAGCTTCTTTCCGCAATGCTCAAAAGAAAAGGCGTTAAGCACGAAGTCCTCAACGCTAAACATCACGCTAAGGAAGCCGAGATCGTTGCTCAGGCAGGTAAATACGGCGCTGTAACTATCGCTACAAATATGGCTGGACGTGGTACCGATATCATGCTCGGTGGCAACGCTGAATTCCTCGCAAAAGCTGAAATGAGAAAGCGTGAAATGTCCGAAGAGCTTATCAACGAGGCTATCGGTTTCGCAGATACAGACGATCAGGAAGTTCTTGCTGCAAGAAAGCTTTACCGTGAGCTTTATGATAAATTTAACGCTGAAGTCAAGGAGAAGGCTGTTAAGGTCAAGGAAGCCGGCGGACTTTACATTCTCGGTACGGAGCGTCATGAATCAAGACGTATTGACAATCAGCTCCGTGGACGTTCCGGACGTCAGGGCGACGAGGGCGAAAGCTGTTTCTTCCTTTCAGTTGAAGACGATCTTATGAGAATTTTTGCAGGCGAGCGTCTTGAAAATATGATGAGAACTCTCAATGTTGCAGAGGATATGCCTATCGAGAGCAAGCTCCTCACTAAAATTATTGAGTCCTCGCAAAAAAAGGTTGAGGGAAATAACTTCAGCATAAGAAAGAACGTCCTCAATTATGACGACGTTATGAATACTCAGCGTGAGATCATCTACAAACAGCGTTCACAGGTTCTCGACGGAGAAGATCTCCACGAGAGCATCCTCAACATGATGGAAGAGCTTATTTCGTCAACTGTTGATTCTTATCTTATCGACGAGGATGTTAAGGATGACTGGAATATTGTTGGTCTTAAGGAACACTTCCAGGGCTGGCTTATCGGTGAAGAGGATCTTGAATTTACCGAGGAGGAGCTTGCTTCTGTTACTAAGGAAGATATCGTTAACGCTCTTAATGAAAAGGCAGGAGAAATTTATCAGGCTAAGGAAGAAGAGTATGGCACTGATATCATGAGAGAGCTTGAGCGTGTTATCCTCCTGAAAGTTGTTGATACAAAGTGGATGGCTCATATCGACGATATGGAAGAGCTTAAAAAGGGTATCGGGCTTCGTTCCTACGGACAGAAGAATCCTGTTATCGAATATCGTTACGAAGGATTTGAAATGTTCGACGCAATGGTTGAATCTATCAGAGAAGATACTATCCGTATGCTCCTTACAGTTAAGGTTCGCAAGGACGCAATTCCGGAGCGTGAGCAGGTTGCAAAGCCGGACGCTCCTAATGCAGGTGCTGGTGACGGAAGCTTCTCAAATCAGGCACGTTCAAAGAAGATCGGCGATAATGATCCATGTCCGTGCGGAAGCGGAAAAAAGTACAAGAAGTGCTGTAAATCCAAGGATATGGCAAATAAGTAAGTTTCAGAAGGCGGATGATTTTTGTCCGCCTTTTGCTGTAATCAGCGAAAAAGGAGGACATCATGAAAAAATATATCATTGCTCTTGTTCTGACCGGATTGCTTGCCGGATGTTCGGACAGGAATGAAAATACTGTTTCAAACGAAAATGAGCTAGTTTCCGCTCCCGAAACAACTGCGGAAACAACAACTGCGGAGGAAATAACGACAGAATCTGAACTTGTTTCAGACGGATACAATTTTAAGGTAGAAGCCGACGGAATACATTTTTTTGAAGGCTCTATTTATCAGAAAATAGAGCTTGACTGTTCGGAGTTTCTGGAGTCTGTAGAAAAATATGATAAAGCTCCGGAGGAGTTTCTCACGATTGCTGATTTCAATTTTGACGGCTATGACGATCTTTTTGTACCGCATGGAATCGGAGCGGCCAACGTTTCCGGAAAATATTTCTATATGAACCCGACAAGGGATTTTAATCCTTTTGAGGAATGGGACGAACTTAATAAAATTGGTTTATTAATGAGCGTTGACAGCGAAAATCAGGTTTTGAATCTTTCCGAAACTGGCAGTGCTGTTGATCATGAAGTTACTGTCTATAAATGGAAAACCGGAAAGCTTCATCCTGTGTCTCATGAAATTCAGTATGCCGTTTACAATCAGATTTATATTGATCATTTTGAATTTGATGACGCTGGAAAAGAAACTTTTGTTAAAAGGGAACGTGTGTTGCTTGACGAAAATAATGAGTGGTTGGGTACAGAAGAAGTTGAATTTCCACATAGCTATGCTTTCAGCGTGAATGAGAACAGCATTGACGTTTTGCTGAACGATACAATAGTTCAGACTCTTGAATGCGATCACACTCTTAGTGAGAAGAATCTGTTTTTTGAGGATTACGATTTTGACGGTTGCAACGATTTATTTATATTAAATGAAAATTCTAACGGAACTTATTACCGCTATGTTCCTGATTCAGGACTTTTTGAAAAGTGGGACGAGTTAAATAAAATCGGAAAGTTTATGTACACTGGAATTTCATCGAATGTGAGCATAGGAAGAATTCTTGTGAAGAATGACGGAAACGATCAGACTTTTATTTATAAGTGGAACGACGGAAGTCTTATTTTAGTGGAACGAAGTGAAACTGTTATTGATGAAAATACAAATGAATCCGTAAAAAAGTGGTATTATATTGATGAAAATGGGAACGAGGTTATCCGTGAAGCTTAAGGGAATGAATAAATGAAAAGAAAAGAAGTTATCAATCTGATATCTGCCGTATGCCTATGCACTGGAGTTTTGTTCGGATGTTCAGACGGCGGAAAAAGCTCGGAAACTGATGAAAATCAAGTCATTGTAACTGTTGACGCAACGTCTGCAACAGAAGAAACTACAGCTTTAGCAACTGAAGCTCCGACCGAAGATGTTACTCAATCGGAGATAAAAGAGACGAATAACCTCACTTATTCCATTGATGAAAACGGAATCGAGCTTATTGTTGACGGTGAATCAACTCAGTACATTTCACTTGGATATGAGACGGAAAAAAGAGATATTGTTGCTGATGATTTTGATTTTGACGGATATAAGGATATTTTTATTCCGGCAAAGGAGTATGGAGGGATTCCCGGAACTTTCTATCGCTATATTCCCGATTCAAAGCAGTTCGAGCCATGGGATGAGCTGAATAAGATAGGTCGGCAAATGACTGTTTACAATGACGAGACAATTCTTGTTCTCAGCGATTATTCTCAAACAGGCAGCAGATACACATATTATAAGTGGAATAATGAAGTTCTGGAAAAAGTTTCGTTTAAGGACGTTTATTTCAGTAATTACGAGATATCGGATTACTATGAGTATTCTGCGGACGGAAGTAAAGTTCTTGTAAAAAGAGAACTCAGAAATTGGGAAAACAATACATTATTTAAAACCTTCGAAAGTGACGAGCTTGTGTATTTTTCTGTCAAGGAAAATGGGATAGAGGTTCTTAGAGACGGCGAGGTCATACAGACTATTGAGGGAAATTACGCTGAAATCTATGCTCCTATAGCAGAAAACTCATATTACACCATGGAAGACGCAATATATAAAATGGATTATGATTTTGACGGTTATCTTGATTTTTTTATTCCTGATGATATAAGATATAATTCAATGGGAACATACTACCGGTATGATCCTGATACAGGGCTTCTTGAAAAATGGGACGAGCTGAACCAATTCGATGGGAGAGTATATGCAAGCAGAAAAAATACGATAAATGTTTATCAGGGCATTGGGGAAGATTTTTGTACAACCGCTTATCAATGGGATAACGGAACTTTGAAAGCAATAGGCTACAGAGTGCGTGGGGCTTCTGATGAAGACGGAAAATCTACGGTTACTGATTATACTTTTGACGAAAACGGAGAAAAGGTTTTTTCTGAATCTTATGAGGCAGGAGAAGCTCCGGCTTTTTATGAATAACGAGGTGAAATTAAATGTCAGGCTACAGTGTTTTTGCCCGATACTACGACGAATTGACTGCTAATATCGACTACGTCGGGCGAGGGGAGTACTTTCATGAAATTATAAAAAAATTCAAGGAAACAAAAGAAAATATCCTCCTTGATCTTGCCTGCGGAACGGGAAGCATTTCCGAGGTCATGGCTCGGCTTGGTTACGATGTTATCGGAGTTGATAACTCCGACGAAATGCTCGGAATGGCTATCGAAAAAAAGTTTGATAGTGGACTGAATATCCAGTATCTTTGTCAGGATATGCGAAAGCTCGATATGTTCGGGACTGTTGATGTGATAATCTGCGCTCTCGACAGCATAAATCATCTTGCAAACCTTAACGATGTGCGGAAGGTGTTTGAGGGAGCAGCGTTTTTCTGCGAGATGAACGGACTTTTCATTTTCGATGTCAACACGCTTTACAAGCATAGGAAAATTCTTGCAAACAATACTTTCACATACGAGACCGACAACGTTTACTGTATTTGGGAGAATACCCTCAATGCGGAAACGGACGAAGTCAGGATGAATCTCGAATTTTTCGAGCGTGAGGAAAACGGTCTTTATTCAAGGAGCAGCGAGAGTTTTTCCGAAAAAGCTTACAGTGAAGAAGCTATAGAAAAGCTCCTTGAAGAAAGCGGATTCGAGGTTCTCGCTAAATACGGCGACGATACTTTCGATCCGCCTACAGAGACTTCACAGCGCATAATTTATGCGGCAAGGTGCATTAAAAACGGACAAACTATATAAAAGAGGTAATTCAGAATGGGAAAATTATACAGAGCAATTTCAGCCGACGGTTCGGCATTTGCAGAGGTTATTGACGCAAAGGATATCGTTGCGGAGATCGAAAGAATCCACAAAACATCAGCAGTTGTAACAGCAGGTCTTGGCAGACTTACCATAGCGGCTTCGTTAATGGGGTATATGCTCAAAAATGACGGCGACAGCATTACTCTTCGAGTGGACGGCGGAGGTCCGGCAGGTCAGCTCACTGCGGTTGCGGACAACTGGGGAAACGTTAAAAGCTGCGTTGGAAATCCTGTAGTAGAGATTCCGCTCAACGCTCAGGGAAAGCTTGATGTTGGCGGAGCTGTCGGAATGGACGGAACGCTTTCAGTCGTTAAAGATCTTGGAATGAAAGAGCCATATGTCGGAGTTATACCGCTTGTTTCGGGAGAAATTGCCGAAGATATCGCAAGCTATTATGCGACAAGCGAGCAGATACCGACAGTTTGCAGTCTTGGAGTTCTGGTGAATCCTGATCTGACTGTGAAGTCTGCGGGAGGATTTCTCGTTCAGCTTCTGCCCTTTGCGGATGAAAAATGTATTGACATAATCGAACGGAACGTAGCCGGAATGCGTCAGATATCGGCAATGCTCGACGAGGGAAAAACTCCGGAAGAGATCGCAGGAATGCTCCTTGAAGGTCTTGAACCGAACGAGCTTGATTCAGCAGAGCCTGTGTACGGATGTGATTGCAGTCGCGAGAGAACGGAAAGAGTTCTTATCAGTATAGGAAAAGACGAGTTGAACGCAATCGCTGCTGAGGGAAAGGATACGTCAGTCTGTTGTCATTTCTGCGGAAAGGAGTATGTTTTCACTCCGGAGGAAATAAAAAATCTGATAAAATAAAGAAAGTCAGGAACTCATTTTCAGACAATATTTTTGATTTCAGGAGGTATTTATGTACGAAAATAAAATCGAAGAACTTCCGGTAAAAACAGTTCTCGCCTGCGTCGATACTGGAGAATTTGATGCCGAAATTTCTATAAACGAGCTTGCCGAGCTTGCTGAAACTGCCAATGCCGAGGTAGTAGGAACGGTTATACAGAAGAAAACCTCCTACGATCCTGCAACTTGTATGGGCGCAGGCAGACTTCAGGAACTTAAAGAACAGCTTGAACCTCTTGAAGCAGAGCTTGTCATTTTCGACCATGAGCTTACAGGCATTCAGGTGCGTAATATAGAGGAAATTCTTGATGTCCGTGTTATCGACCGAACTACGCTTATTCTCGATATTTTTGCTCAGAGGGCAAGAACGAAAGAGGGTAAGCTTCAGGTCGAGCTTGCTCAGCAGAAATATCGTCTGCCGAGACTTACAGGAATGGGAACTGCTCTTTCAAGGCTCGGCGGAGGTATCGGAACGAGAGGTCCGGGTGAAACAAAACTCGAAACCGATAAGCGTCATATCCGCAGGAGAATTTCTTATCTTGAAAGCGAACTTGAAGAACTAAAAAAACACCGTAATTTCTCTCGTTCAAGACGTAAAAAGGACGGCGTACTCTGCGCAGCGATAGTCGGATATACTAATGTAGGCAAATCCACTCTGCTCAATGCTCTGACCGATGCCGGAGTTCTTGCTGAAAACAAGCTGTTTGCAACTCTTGATATAACCTCACGCTCGGTGGAACTTCCCGACGGAAGAACCGTAATGCTTATTGATACGGTAGGACTTATACGCCGACTGCCGCATAATCTTGTGGAAGCTTTTAAATCGACTCTTGAAGAAGCTGCTGCTGCGGACGTTATTCTTAATGTACAGGATTTATCTTCGCCTGAAAGGATTCAGCAGGCAGAAGTTACGGAAAAGCTTCTAACCGAGCTCGGATGCAGTGATATTCCGAAAATAAATGTCATGAATAAACTCGATGCGGCAATTGATGCCGATACTGTTTTTGAGGATGATTCTACTGTCCTTATAAGTGCAAAAGAGCGCATCGGATTTGATAAACTCCTTGACTGCATTGCAGCAAAACTTCCGGAAACTGCAAAGAGAATGAAGCTTCTTGTACCCTATGACCGTACTGCATTTATCGGAAAAATAAGAGAAGACGGCAGGATTTTTTCCGAGGAATATACCGAGAACGGAACTCTTATCGACGCTCTTGTAGATATAAAGCTTGTGAAAGAAGCGCAGGAGATGATTATTTAGTTGATTGATGATTTTTGCCTTAAAATCGGCAGATGCAACCTGCTGTTGACAAATTGTAAAGTATGATTGCTTGAATGTAACTGGAATCCGTGGTATGATTTTTACAGAAATGATGAATCGAATCTGCCGGCGGATTCGTGGTTCATAATAATAGTTCAAAAGGAGAAAATCACAATGATACTTGCAGATAAAATAATCAATTTAAGAAAGAAAAACGGTATGTCTCAGGAAGAGCTTGCCGAGAAAATGAACGTGAGCCGCCAGTCGGTTTCCAAATGGGAGGGAGCGCAGTCCGTTCCCGATCTTAATAAAATAATCATGCTTTCTGAAATATTCGGAGTAACTACCGATAGTCTTTTGAAAGACGAGCTTGACCCCGAATTCCTTTGCGGTAATGAAATTTCCGATGATACTCCTGATTTAAGAAAGGTGACTATGGAGGAAGCCTCTGCATTCCTTAAAACTAATATCCGCAATGCCGGAAGAACTGCTCTGGCAACCTTGCTTTTCATATTATCGCCTATTATTATGATAATTCTTTCTGTTTCAGGAGAAACAGGAATGATCCCTCTGTCAGAAGATCAAGGAGGCGAGATTGGATTTGTTGTTATGATAGTTATCGCTGCGATCGCAACAGCAATTTGCATTGTCATAAACAGAGAGATGTCGCCGTATGAATTTCTTGAAAAAGAAGCTATCGAAACCGAATACGGCGTTTCCGGAATGGTGAGGAAGAAAATGGAAAGCCGTGAAGCTTCTCATACGAAAAGTATTATCGTAGGAACTATTCTTTGTATTTTATCCATTGTTCCGCTGTTGGCAATACAAATAATTAAGGGAGAAAACGATTTTTACGACGCTTGGGGTATAGGTATGCTCTTCTTTATTTGTGCAGTAGGAGTTTATTTTATTGTAAAAACTGCTGCCGAATTTAATGGCTACCGCAAATTGCTTGAAGAGGAGGATTATTCACGGGAGAAAAAGTATGAAAAGCAGAACAAGGTGAATATTTCTGCAGTATACTGGCTTGTCGTTACAGCAATTTTTTTACTTCTTGGATTTGAAGGATTTGCTTTTGACGTAGGCTGGAAATATGCAGGTTTGGTATGGCCTATTGCAGGAATTTTATACGGCGTTGTTTATGAGCTGAAAAAACTTGGTAAAAAGAAATGATCTGAGTGCTTGACATAATATGAACAAAATGGTAAAATGATAATATAATTTTTGGGGAGGAACAATAACATGAAAAAGAAAATTTTATCATTGGCTCTTGCTATGCTCTGTATGGGAGCTTGCCTTGTCGGCTGCGGTGATAAGGAAGAAGAAAGCGATACAGATGAAACCAACGTCAGTGAAATGAGTGAAGTTGAAAAGTATGCTGCTAAGTCAAAGATATCTGCAATGAATCGGGCGGCAGAATCTGCTGTGAAAGCAATGTCTTATGCCCTTGAGCAAGCGGAATCTGTTAATGATATAGATATTTCTTTTACCGGCTGGATAGATTTAAGCGAATGGGATTGGGATAACATGGCTAAGCCTGATAACAATGGTATTGCACTAAATGCGGATAATGCGGAAGAACTGCTTTCACGTTATTTCAGAGAGGCTTTTGGCTTCACGGACGGCTATGATTATGGAATAGAAAATATTGATAAGCTGGCTATTTATGTTGACTCTGGAATTTGTACAGGTGCTTGCTTTACAAAAGATGGTGAATGCTGGGGAGCTTATCCAGAAGATATTATTACATACACTGATTATGAAATTTCATGTAAAATGGATATGCAGGAATGCATGAACCGAGTTGAAGAAAAGATAAAATAAAAACAAGGGACTGTCTTCAGTCCCTTAAAATTTTGTATGATCGGAAATAAAAAGAATAACCGAAATGAGAAACAGTGGAAATAACGTTCTTTCTTTGAAAATAAAAAGCATGAAGAGTATGACTGAAAATCCAAGCTTTACCGTAGTCAGGATTTTTTCCGAAGTCCGTTCTCCGGAAGTGCCGAGAGTGAAAAGCGATATCGCTGAGCCTCCGTCGAGTTGTTTATATGGGAGCAGATTGTAAATTGCCAGAGAAAGATTTATTATCCGGAATACGGGGAATACATTTGCCGACTTACAAAAAGCAAATATAAAAAGATTAAATGCCGGACCTGAAAGAAGCACAAATAGCTCTTGTTTAACAGGTGATGCGGCATTTTTTTTGAGTATCATGCAAATACCTGAACCCATAAAATCGATCGAGGTTATTTTTCTTTTGGAAATAAATGCGGCGAAGATATGTCCCAGTTCGTGAAGAATACAGGCGGTATAAAACGATAGAATCGTTCCGTTTTCCTTGCTCAGGAAGATGAGAGCATTGAAGAGCAGGAAGGTAAAATGTATCCGGAGCTGTATATTATTAAGCTTAAAGTTTATCAATTAACGACGCAATAAAGTCGATCGGATTCGGAAAAAGCTCTTTCGGCTGCGATGCAAGTGTAGTTATCCGATGCAAAAGACTTCCTGCAATATCAGGATAGATCATATTTGCTCCGAAGAGAAAAGCGGAAATAATAATACACATTACAGACTGCATTGCCGCAGCGTCATCAGCTCTGCCAAGGCGTTTATTATCGTATTCTTCAAGAAGAGCTTCCGGCGAGTCTTCTTCTGGTTCGGTTGATGTAATAATTTCGTCGTTTTCATTCATAATATCAGCTCCTTTTTCACATTTTTATGCTGAAAAAAGATGAAATAGTACAGAAACGAGGTCTTTTAATATATTAGAACCTGTGTTTATAGGTTCTTATCTGCTGTTGACAAATAGAGTCTTATCGGATATAATAAAAATGACAGAAACAGCAAATAAAAGGGGAATATTCATGAACAGAACCATTCTTATTATAGAAGATGATAACGATATAAATAATATGCTGACCATTCTTCTTAGCAGAAACGGATATAGAACAGTCAGCGCTTTTTCAGGAACAGAGGGACTTCTCGTTCACAACAATGAGATAGACCTAATACTGCTTGATTTGATGCTTCCCGGAAGAAGCGGCGAGGAGATCATCAGCGGGCTTAAAGAAAAACACAGCGTTCCGATCATAGTTATGAGCGCCGTTCATGATGTTGAAAAAAAGGTCGATATGTTTGCTCTGGGTGCGGACGACTATGTTACAAAGCCTTTTCACAATGAAGAGCTTCTTGCACGAATAGCAGTAAGGCTTCGCTCCGGAACTGATAATCCGGAAGAGAAAAAACTCCTTGCTTATAAGGATATCGAGCTTGATACCGAAAATTTTACGGCAGTATGCAATGAAAAGCAAATTGAATTTTCAAAGCATGAATTTGCTCTTTTAAGTATGCTTATGGAGAATCCATCACGAACCTGTACCAAAAGTATGATATACGACAAGGTCTGGGATTATGAAAATTCTGCCGACGATAACACGCTGAACGTCCATATAAGCAGGATTCGCCGTAAGCTGAAAGAATGCAATCCGGAACAGGAGTATATTGAAACGGTTTGGGGAATAGGCTACAGGCTTATGAAATAGAGAGCTGAACTTCATAAATTCAGAGCGTGTTTAAATTTAATCGCCTCTTACAAGAAGCTGTACGGCGGTGTTAAATCCAACATTGAAAGCGTTTTCCATATATTCGTGTACAATAGCAATGAAATCCATTTCGCCATCATTTCTTGTGTCGTAATCATCTTTGGAATCGGGAAGATATTTGTCAAAGATTTTGTAGAACTTTGCATTAAGCTCATACGTATCAAGTTTGGAATCTGTTAAATCTCCATCCATAATTGCCTGGAACATTGCGTTTAATAAAAAATTTTTGCTCATAAATATAAAAACTCCTTTTCAAATTACTTGACAAGAAGCCTCTATCTGTGGTATAATATATTTGATAGAGAAATCTGTCAGTGAGAGTGTTCTGAACTTCCGCCAAGATGTTATCAGGACACTCTTTTTCATTTACATAATTTTTCGTATACTTCTTTTATACCCTGACGTATTATTTCAGATTTTGTAAGTCCTGTCTTTTCAGAACAGTATTCTAAACGCTTAACATCTTCCTCTGAAAGTCTAATACGTGTATTCAAGGTTTTTGGGTCATTAGTTGGTCTGCCCTTTGGTGACATTTTACACCTCTTTTCTGTATCCACCTATATAATAACATATGTGGATACTTTTGTCAAGTGTTATTAGAAAATTTTTCATCTGTGCGTTAAATACTTGACATTTTGTATGAAAAATGATATAATGGATATAGAAGGAGAGCATCGCACACCTTACGGTTTAGCGGTTCTTCCTCGATTGATTTAACTGAAATAGCCGCCTCAACTTTGGACAGGAGGGCGGCTATTTCTTTTTGTTGTTGCTTATATCAATGATAGAAATTATAACTATAAGTAGAGCAAGTAATTCCATTATTGTCATATCAGCTCACCCCCGTTTCCGAGGGAAGATTGAACCGCCTTGCCGCTATATGCAATGCTCTCCGAAATTATTATAACATAAATAGCGTAAATTGTAAAATAATGGTTTTACGAAACTCTTCTGTTTCGGGGATATAATAAAGTATGCGAATAATTTTATTAAGAGTTTTTTTTAATTCCGAAGCCCCACGAACGAAGCGCTTAAATAAAATATTGACAATTAATGTAAAAAGCTGTATAATAAAAGTTGAGAGCATACCAAAAACGGTAGGCGGTCAAATCCTTACTCCCGGAAGGGAGTGAATATTTATGAACTATGTAACATGGCAAGATTTGATTCAGCTTGGAATTCTGTTCACAGCTGCTGCAAGTTTACTATACACAATTTTTCATGATAAAAGGAAATAGCCGCCCCAACTGCCAATTTTGAGCGGCTATTTCTTTAGTTTTCTCATTATCGGGAGCGACCGTCTATCGGTATGCTCTCTTCCTTTATATTATATTCGATTATTTTGAAAAAGTCAATACTTGTCGATACTTTTTTTGCGTTTTTTGTCAGAAACTGTCATAAAACGTCTTTAATCATCACCTTGATGAATTCCTTGTTTAGGAGATAGCCGACTGCTCTTCGGCAGTGCTAAGAATTATCAATTCGCATAATAAAATTTAAGACAAATTTAAGATTTCCGTTAAGTGTTTTTTCAGAAGTTTATGTTATAATGGGAACATAAACAAAAACGGAGGTAAACATAATGCGTGAAATCATACTTCAAACAAAGAATCTATCGAAGCGGTACAAAAACTTCACAGCGCTTGATAATGCCGATATGACGGTATATAAAGGAGACATTTACGGTCTTGTCGGACGTAACGGCGCAGGAAAAACAACCATAATGAAAATTCTTACAGGACTTACAGAAAAGTCAGGAGGCGAATTTGAAATCTTCTCCAAAAAGGGAGCAGAGCTTGAAAGACAGAAAAAGCGTATAGGATGTCTTATAGAGAATCCGGCGTTTTTCGGAAATCTTTCAGCCTACAATAACCTTAAATACTATGCCATTCAAAAAGGGATAACCGATCACTCTCAGATAGACGAAGCGCTTTCACTCGTTAATCTTAAAGATGTTAAAAATAAGAAATTCCGCAAGTTTTCGCTTGGAATGAAACAGCGTCTCGGAATAGCCTTTGCGCTTCTTGATAATCCTGATCTGATAATTCTTGATGAACCGATAAACGGTCTTGACCCTATAGGAATCAGCGAGCTTCGTGAAACATTCGGAAAGCTCAATCGTGAGCGAGGCATAACAATACTTATTTCGAGTCATATTTTATCGGAACTTTACCTTGTAGCGAACCGTTTTCTGTTCATTGAGCAGGGAAAGATCATGAACGAGATAACTAAAGAGGAACTTGATCTCGAATGTATGCGGTGTAAGGCTGTAAAAACTTCCGATTCAAAACTGACGGCTGCTGTTATCGAGAAAAAGCTCGGAATAGTCGATTATAAGGTCATAGACGAAAAAGAGATCCGTATATATGATGAAAATATAAGTTCAGAGGTTATAAACAGAACTCTTGTGACCGAGGGTATCGGAGTTTCGGAAATTTATGAAACAGGCATTTCGCTTGAGGATTATTTCAAATCGCTTGTGGGAGGTATTCAGTAATGATAAATATGATAAAAGCGGACTTATATCGAATAACAAAGGGAATCGGAATATATATTGCGATAATAGCAATGATCCTGACCACAACTATAAGCGTTTGCATGACAGAGGCTGGATATATCGGAAATACGCAGGTCAGCATCAGCGAAGAGGATATGGAAACAATATCCGAAGCTTCCGAATCAGGAGCTGTAGAGGTTATCAAAAATTTTAAGACCGATAGTGATGCTCAGCAGAAAAAAGGCTTTGTAAGAGAAATTCTCGGCGCAAATATAAATCTTTATTATATGATGATAATACTCGTTTTTGTAATTCTCATGGCAGATTTCTCAA
>CAJKFZ010000001.1 GCA_905199285.1 uncultured Ruminococcus sp. | reverse complement strand
ATATAACGAACAGCCGTAAGCCACGAAAACCGGAGCTTCATCCGGGAACACAGCATTCTCGTCATCAAGTCCGAGGGTTTTCACGAAGGCTTTTTTCAGTCCTTTCAGGAAGAAAAGCGGACCTCCGAGAAACAAAACTTTTCCCTCTATGGAACGTCCCTGAGCAAGACCGGAAACAGTCTGGTCAACGACAGCCTGAAATATACTCGCAGCAATATCTTCACGTCTTGCCCCCTGATTAAGAAGCGGCTGGATATCGGATTTTGCGAAAACTCCGCAGCGTGAAGCAATAGGATATACCTTTTGCGCATGAAGCGAAAGCTCATCCAGTTCATCGGCGGTAATTCCGAGAAGAGTAGCCATCTGGTCAATAAACGCACCCGTACCTCCGGCGCATGAACCGTTCATACGCTGTTCTACGCCGCCTGTGAGGAAAATTATCTTTGCGTCCTCTCCGCCAAGCTCAATAACGGAATCGGCATCGGGATGCTTTTGCTTAACGGCAAGGAATGCCGCATGAACTTCCTGAACGAATGGTATCTCAGCGGAATTTGCAAGTCCGAGTCCGGCTGAACCTGTTATACAAACAGTAAATTTTTCATCAGGGAAATCTGCCCGAATCAGTTTAAGCTGATCGGTAACGGTTTCCTTGACTTTTGAAAAATGCCGCTGATATTTTGAATATATGATATTTTTGTTTGAATCGGTTATGACGGTTTTGACAGTTGTCGAGCCGACATCAATGCCGAGTGAATATAAATTCGACATAGTACACCTCTATTAACTAAATTTGAAAGAAGAAGAACACGCATAATCAGTCTGCCGCTGTTTTCCTGCGGCAGTACGATTTATTTTTTATGCAGCCAGAAAATTTCAGTGAACCGTCCGCTCGCAATCGCTTTGCTCTGTTCGCTGCTTCTCAGGTGAACGCCGTTCCCCTCGTTCACTCCCTGCCAAAGAGTTGATTAACCCTTTGGAATCCTGTTATTAACTCTTTATTTTATTCTACAGTAACGCTTCCGGATTCCCAGTGTGAAAACGCATATTTTTCCATAGAACGATTTTCTGACAAATCGTTAAATATATCGGCATCAAAGAAATAAAACTCTATCGGATATACGGTTCCGCTTTCGGCATTTTCCGGTATATCGAGATAAAACGTCACTATATCGCCGTCTCCGCCGCCCTGCATCGTAAAGCCTGCCGTAAAGAAAAATGCTCCGAGCTTTTTATTTTCCATTTCTTCAGGTCTTTCGCCCTGCCATTCCATTGCAGATGAAAAACTTGCATCTTCTGCGGCTTCGCCTAACTCATATTCTGCTTCGTTTCCTTCTTCGTGCGCATTTACACAGTCCAGCTCTTCCGGATATGATACATGAATTCCGCAAACGTTCCACTTATCCGCCGCATTTTTTACCGATACCGTTACCTCGGCTCTTCCTCCAGCGGGAGCAGTCGTATTGCTTATCGAGAGAATCGGTCCTTCCTCATCATCGGGGACATCTTTGTATTTTTCGTTGAAAGCTTTTTCGCTTTCAGTAAGGATTTCCTCAACCTTGCTCTCTTCTTTACCGCATCCGCAAAAAGCTCCTAAAGCAGTTAAAACGACCGCCGCAAGCGTTATCAGCCTGTGATTCATTCAGTCCCACACTCCTTATTTCCAACCACAACGATCTCGCCGGATTCATCTGTTGATATTACGATTTCTTTCGTTGAGGAAGCCTGCTCGATTATTATTTCAGCAATTTTATTTTCGATATCCTGTCTGATAACTCTTCTGATATCTCTTGCACCGTACGGTTTTCCGTAAGATTTTTCCGCAATAGCCGCAAGTGCACATTCATCGCAGCGAAGCTTTATGTCCTTTTCAGCAAGCGGATCTCTCATTTCATCAAGCATAAGAGCGGCAATGCTTTCAAAATCCTTCTTTGTAAGCTGATTGAACACAACGATCTCGTCGATTCGGCTTATAAATTCCGGACGAAGGAATTCTCTTAATCCCTTAACAGCTCTGTCTCTGGAAACCTCTTCTGTTGTTTTGTTGAAGCCGACTCCCGTTGATTTATCAGTCGAACCTGCATTGGACGTCATGCAGATAATGGTATTTTCAAAATTGACCGTTCTACCGTGAGAATCATCAACCTTGCCCTCATCAAGGATCTGCATGAGAATATTCATAACATCAGGATGCGCTTTTTCGATTTCATCAAAAAGAATAACGGAATACGGGCGTCTGCGGACTTTTTCTGTAAGCTGACCTGCTTCATCATAGCCTACATATCCGGGAGGAGAACCTATCATTCTTGCAACGGAATGCTTTTCCATGTATTCTGTCATATCAAGTCTGATAAGCGGCTCCGGAGAATCGAACATTTCCTCGGCAAGAGCCTTTACCAGCTCTGTTTTACCCACTCCCGTAGGACCTACGAAAATGAACGAAGCCGGTCTGCGGCGCTTATTAAGACGAACTCTTGTGCGCTTGATAGCCTTTGAAATAAGAGAAACCGCTTCATCCTGTCCAACAACTCTCTTTTTAAGAGATTCTTCAAGGCGGGCAATTTTAAGGAATTCAGTCTCTGCAATTTTGTTTGCGGGAATACCGGTCCAAAGCTCGACTACCTTAGCGATATCCTCTTCGGTTACCTGAACGTTTCCGGCGGTATCCTTGATCTTTTCCATTGCTTCACGGGCGTGGATAAGCTTTCCTTTAACCTCGGCAAGAGCTTCGTAATCTATTTCGGGATTATCCATAATAACGTCCTCCATGCCCTCAAGAACGCTTATTTCCTTTTTAAGAGAAGCATATTCGGCAACCTCCGGAGTACGTATGCAGGCTCTTGCACAGCCTTCGTCCATAAGGTCTATAGCCTTATCGGGAAGAAATCTGTCGGTTATATATCTTTCTGAAAGAACGGCGCAGACTCTTAAAAGATAATCGGAAATATGAACGTTATGATATTCCTCGTAATGCTTTTTAATTCCGAGAAGAACGTCAACAGTATCTTCAATAGTCGGTTCGCTTACCGTAACGGGCTGGAAACGTCTTTCAAGAGCGGAATCTTTTTCGATGTATTTTCTGTATTCGCCGAACGTTGTTGCTCCTATAACCTGAACCTCGCCTCTTGAAAGAGCCGGTTTAAGAATATTTGCAGCATTCATTGAACCTTCCGAATCGCCTGCGCCCACAAGATTATGAACTTCGTCAATAAAAAGAATAATATTATGCTCACGCTTTACTTCGTCGATAAGACCCTTAACACGGCTTTCAAACTGTCCTCTGAACTGAGTTCCCGCAACAAGCGCCGTCAGATCAAGCAGATAAACCTTTTTATTCGCAAGATTATACGGAACATTCTTATCGTTTATACGCTGAGCAATGCCCTCGGCAATGGCTGTTTTACCAACACCCGGTTCACCTATAAGACATGGATTGTTTTTGGTTCTTCTTGAAAGTATCTGAATAACTCTTGCAATTTCCTTATCTCTGCCGATAATATTATCAAGCTCGCCGTCAGCTGCTTTCTGCGAAAGGTTAGTACAGTATGTTCCGAGGAATTTAGGTTCTTTTGATTTTTTATCCTTTCTCTGGAAAAGACCTTTTTTTCCGCTGTTTTCCTGATTATTACCTGATGAAGAGGAGTTTTCCTTTGCTGGCTGTTTTTTATCGGAAACATCTTCCGATTCCTCTTCAGCCGATGAACTTATACCAAACATATTTGAAAGAAAGTTTGGCATTAATCCAGAGCCGCCCATTTCAAAGCTGTCGCCGTCGAGCATATCCATCATCTGGTCGGAAAGCTGATCGATCTCTTCATTTGATATTCCCAGCTTATCCATATATTCTGCAACCTGCGGAATATTTCTTTCTCTTGCGCAAGAAAGACAAAGTCCCTCGTTCTTTTTTTCATTTCCCTGAACCGATGTTATAAAAACAACGGCTGGTCTTTTTTTGCAGTTACTGCACATTATCATAAACAGATTCCTCCTATAAATTACATTTTTGAAGCTATAAAATCGTAAACATATTTGAATATATATGTTTTATCAATTGCCTTAACGTTAAAGAAAAACATATCGCTGTTTCCGAGTATTACATTCAGCCTTACAACAGAAGCTATTAAAGCAACTATTGCCGTACCCTTTACAATTCCAACAAATCCACCGAAAATATGAGCTGCAATGCTCATCTCCTCTTCCGTATTGCGAAGAAGCGATTTGATTGTGATAATAGCAATAGCTATAACAGCGGCAAACAAAGCAATAAAGCTTATAATGCGAATCATGCTTTTATATGACTTTTCGGTATAGGTGTCCGCTATGTATGCAGCCGCCTTTGAGTTATCATCCGGTTCGATAAGAAGAGGAATAAGCTCTTCGACTGTTTCAGGATGGCTGATAATTTCTTTTTCTGCCGATTCTGCGGCGTATCCGGTTAAATTATCCTCAACTATACCTTTTATTATAAAAGCGTAACCCTCATGAAGCTTCCGGTAAAAATCCTCTTCCTCGTCAACCTTTATGGCATTTATGCTGTTGACGTATTTATATATCTTCTCATCAAAGTTTTCACCCGAAGCATAAATATCGGCGATCTTATCATCTTTAACGATAACGTTATAACCGAGAGATTCAATATGATCGGCTGTTTTTTCAACAAAATCCACTGACGCAGCAGATTTTGCAAGCTTCCTGATATTGCTGTCTCTTACCGTGCTTTTATAAATCGAATCTGATAAACTTCCGCTTACCGATATTGCCAGAGCGAACGCAAGCAGATATCCTCCAAGAGAAAGAGCCGACCGGAAGATCCCCTTTCTTTCCGAAATATAAATACAAATCAAAACTGCGGCGGCGGCTATCACATCGTAAAACCACCAGAATTCTTCACCCAAAATAATCCCTTCTTTCTTTTTAAGTACCTGTATCGTAGTCAATACGATCTATTTTATTATATCCTTTAAGGAAAATATAATCGTCACTTCTGACAAATCCAGTGTATGAATCATTTACGGTAGCCGTAGAACGAAGCTTTCCGCTGAAATCATAAGCCATAACCGCATTCTGAGTCATTATATAGGCAAGGTCCTGAAAAACGGAAACTTCAACAGCAGGCGAATCAAGTTCTATTACAAGGGGTTCTTTTCCGCTTCCGGAGAAAAGAACGGCTGTATAGTATCTTCTGTCATCGTTATTGACGATAACGGCAGATTTTCCGCTCATGCTTGCGCCTGCAACGAGTTCTCCGTCATATTGATAAAACGAGCTGATCTGTCCGCTTGTATCGACATATCCGCAGGCATCCGTTCCATAAATAAACGTTCCCTCGGAAGAGCCGAAAATTTCCAAACCAAGCGTATTAAATCCCGGAGAAGTCCATTTTTCGCCGCTTTCTTTAAAGCTTATCTCCTTGACATTTGTGACCAGAACGCCGTTTTCAGCCGAAACAGAACTTAAAACGCAGCCTTCGCTTTCGTTGATAAAACTAAGATCGCTCACTCTTTCGGTACATTTTCTCTCGTAGATAACGCTTCCCTTTTTATCGTAGACTATAAGCTCACAGCTATAATTATCGGAAGTTGTTATAACCGCAGTAACTCCATCGGAACTGAGTCTTGCGAACAAAATGTTGTTATCGAAGCTTCGGCTGTATAAAACCTCGTCCTCATTTTCAACCGAGAATTCATTGCCGCCGTTTTCATAAACAAGCGCTCTGCCATTTGCTACACGAAGAACGGAATTACTGTAGGAATGCTGTCTTCTTTTAAGAAGCGTTCCGTCCGTATCGTAAAAATAAAGGTATGTATCATTCTGAACGATAATTTTTTTAACGGTATACCTGAGCTGATAGTCATTTCCGCCGCTTACTTCAATAGGGAAATTACCATCCGCAAGTTTACCGGAATTGACTATAGTTTTATACTGTTTGCCTATTCCACGAAGCTTAGGATACCATATATCAAAGGTAAAGGCAAGAGCGGCTATGATTCCGGCAACAAGGAGAAAAACGGTAAATTTTATCAGACGTTTTTTTCTTTTTTTCCGGTTTTTGAGATCGACAATATCGTCGGCATCGTACATATTAGGCACGAGCGTATCCCCTTTCAAAAAATAATCTCTTATAACGGGATTCCAAAGGGTGATTCCACCCTTTGGCAGGTCAAGGACAGAGTCCTTGCGGGTTTCAGGGCAGAGCCCTGAGGGACAGCGTGAGGAAAAAGGCAGAGCGTTAAACTCTCAGATATCAAACATTAACAATAGAACATTATTCACGCTGTCCTGAAAAATGAACGGTTTGTTTTTGTTTATCTTGTGAGCGCAGAGCGAACACGCCGGAAACTGGCGGTTTGACAAGGTAACATAAGCTCTGAATGCGCAACCGGTAATTTTAACAAACCGTCCGTTCACAATCGCTGCGCTCTGTTCGCTGGTTACGGAGCATCGTGGAATATATTCTACTATAATTTTTATAAAATTATAGCTTTATATTCTGTCTTTTTCACCACGCTGTCCTTGACCTGCCAAAGGGGTGTTAACCCCTTTGGAATCCCTTTATTGGTCGTGCTTCACATTCTTTTTTAATAAAAAACTTTGTTGAGATAAAGTCCGTGAGCCATTGCTGTTCTTCCGGCACGAAGTCTATCCCTCGCCGCAAGTATTTCCGGAATTTCATGGGCAGATATCCGTCCCTCATTTACGTCAATAAGCGTCCCGACAATTATCCTAATCATATTATACAAAAAACCGTTGCCTTTTACAAGCATTGTCACCGAATCTCCACAATTTTCTATTTCAAAAGAATAAATAGTTCTTACAGTTGTTGAAACATTTGTACAATCAGCACAAAACGATGCGAAATCATGTTCTCCGACAAAATATTCTGCGGCAATCCTTGCTTTTTCTGTATCAAATTTCCGCCTGTAATGAAACATCAGATCAGTCGCAAACGGATTTTTGGATTCACTGCAATGAAGCTTATAAATGTATTCCTTGCCTTTGCAGTCAAATCTTGCATGAAAATCAAGCGGAGCCTCCTCACAGCTTAAAATGGAAATATCATCCGGAAGCTCACCGTTTACTCCTCTCATAAATCCTCTTTCGGATATAAGACTATTCGTTTTAACGTTAAAGCAGAACTCGTTTGCGTGAACTCCAGTATCAGTCCTTGAACATCCGACTATCGTAACCGGTTCATTAAGAACCTTTGAAAGACTTTTTTCAAGAACCTCCTGTACCGTTACCGCATTGCTCTGCCGCTGAAATCCGTGGTAATTAGTTCCCCGATATGCCGTTATTACTTTCAGATTCCTCATCATTTTCCTCCAAGCAATTATCTTCCATGTCAGGAATTATCTCTTGTTTCTCCGGTCTGAAAATTACCTCCGCATCGGCTTCCGGAGCAATTTTATTCTCCTCCGCCTGATCGTATATATCTTCTAAACCGATAAAGCTGGTGTAATCCTCTTCCGAAACGTACACATCAGCAGCGCTTTCTTTTTCGGCAAGAGCAGCAATTCTCTTTTTCTTTCTTCTGCTCTCAAACCATATCAGGAGCAATATCACAGCAAGACTTGTTCCGGATATAATAACTCCCCCGATAAATCCCTCGGGAACATATTTCAGCCTGATATCATGTTCTCCGGCAGAAACTTTTACTCCCAGCATCGACTGCATAAGCTTGACTGTTTCTGCCTTTTCACCGTCAATATAAACGCTCCATCCCTTTTCATACGGAATCGAAAGGAACATAACTCCGTCTTGAAGAGCATTTATCTTTCCCTCTATTTCCGTATCGTCGAAGCTTGTTATCTCAAGCTGTTCATCGGCTAAATTATTGTACGCTTTTTCAAAGGTTTCCTGTCTTAAAGTGTAAACCATAAGCTTATAATTTCCGGAATTTTTTCCTTTTGTTATGTTGAATTTGACCGTTGAGGTTTCTCCTGCCTGAGCATCGCCCATCGGGAAAACTATCGGGTAGCTTTTAAGAAGGTCTCCGCTGTCAACAGTTTTTCCCTCGCATTCTATCACAAGATTATCGCATACTCCACCGTTTGCGCTTGCATAGCCGTAAAGGTACGATCCGCCAAATCCGTTAAACGTATATTTAACGCTTGCTTCTTCATTGCTGCTGTCTTCAACGGAGAAAGAATAACTGCCGAATCCACTCTGCGAGACCTTGATATTGTTGTATTCTGCGGACGCAACTTCATGTGCGTTGAAAACAGATTCATCAATTCCGGCAGCAAGCTTTAAAAGCGCATTCTGGTATTCAAAAGGATTGAAAGCGGCGCTGTCCTCCATATTGAGTATCTTCTCATCCATCATAAAACCGATAGAAAGCGGATACTTATTTCTGTATAAATGTGAAGAACCTGCTTCTCCGACGTATTCCATAGCCATTTCTTCGCTGTTAAGATATCCGTTCTTTTTAATAAGATACTTTATTCCCATAAGCGAATTAACAACGGGAGTTGAAGTTCTGTAGTAATATCTGTTTCCGGCTTCAGAAGCGTAAAGTCCAAGCCGTTTACAGAAGGTCGTTACAGAAACGTTTGCCGCCGATGAGAACTGCGAAAGACCATAATATCCGTAAGCCGAGCTGTCATTAAGAGTCCACGTTGATGTCATTTCTGTCCTGTAAAACGGAGAATCATCGGTATTGGCAGCCATGCTCAGAAGCGACTGCGCTTCCTTGTAATTCGTCGGATAATTGTCATACGCCGTTGTTCCGACAGTTTCGACTCCAAGTCTTGCGTTGCATACAAATTCGGAAAAAACTGCCGCTGCAAGAGCAAAACTCATAAGAGTATTTCTCACATACTTCTTTTTAAACGGGAAAACTTTTGCTGCAAGGAAAATAAGCAGAAACGCTCCCGTGACTATCATCGAGCTTTTAACAGCCGATTCTTTTATAAAATCCTTACCCTTTGCCATATAATTCAGATAGAATACTGCCGTCGGGGCAAAAAGCATAAGAATAAGCTGATATACTTTTATTCCCCGTTTAAGAAGAATATCATAAGCTCTGAATGCGGCTGCGGCGAGAACGAAACTGAAAATAAATGCAAATCGATAAGGGATCTGATTAGTAAAATGAAAACCGTGCCATATAAAGTTCAATTTGTTCATGTTGCAGCTTACAACGATCACTGCCAGCATTACAAGAGCCGATATCTTCTCTCTTATTTTTATGCCGAACGAGAGCAAAAATACTCCGAAAAGAACTATTGCAAGCATTCCGCAGGCAAAATTCGGGAGTCCGTCAACCTTGGTCGGAGCATTGTAAGAAAGCATATTTCCAAGAATATCCGTCCATTTTTCGTAATAGGATGTCTCTTCCGGAAATTTATTATTTGCACTGTAGGTCAGCTGCAATCCGAAATAAGCCGGAAGAAGCATAAACGCTCCCAAAGCTATGGCAAGAACCGACGATCTCAGCATTATCCAGAATCTGTGGAACCATACCTTTACGCCTTTGAACTCGATTATACCGGACGCCGCAAACATGAATACCGAGAAAATGCAGGTAAAAAATGCGATATAATAATTCGATACAAGTGAAAGCGCGAGAGCAAATGTAAACGTTTTCCACTTTCCCTCACGGCATATCGCAACTATTCCCAGCATAACGAGCGGGAAAAGAGCTATAGTATCAAACCACATTACGTTCCAGTAATAACCGAGAGTATAGCTGCAAAGAGCATACATGACCGAGAATATGCATATTGAAAAATCCTTGCGTTGATAAGTATATCTGAGGAAACTGCTGAAAAAAGCTCCGGAGAATCCTATCTTTGCAATAAGTATAAACGTCAGTGCGTCACGGACATGGTCTGCGTCGAAAAAAATAGATAGCCAGTTAAGCGGACTGGCGGCATAGTAGGATATCAGCGACAGGAAATTCGTCCCCAGACCGTTCTGCCATGAATAAAGAAACGAACCACCTGTGAGAAGTTTTTCCCGAACTACCCTAAAAAAAGGGAAATACTGATGCCAGAGGTCAACAACGAGCATTTGTCTGTCGCCGAACGGATGTATACCGTTATCTGCAAAAGCAAAAGTCATTATTGCTGCCGGAATCAAAAATGACAGCAGGAAATAAAAGACTCCCTTTTCATACATTATATCGTAGCATTTGCCTTTTTTGAACTGATTCCATTTTTTTCTTGTTTTGTTAAAGATTTTCTTTGTTTTCTTTCTTCTGCGAGGTTCCTCTTCAAGAATGACCTCTTCTCTTTCGTTCTCCATTTTATTCCTCTCTGATTTTTAGCGTTGCTTCGCAAGGGTAAAATCTACAAACCATCCGTTCACAATCGCTTCGTTCTGCTCACTGCTTTATCAGGGGGACTATGTCCCCCTCATTCACCCCCTGCCAAAGGGGAGTACATCCCCTTTGGAAACCCAATATTAGCGTGCTTCGCACTCTTTTACTTATTTGAATAAAATTCCCATAGCTATTGAAGCGGCAAGGAAAAGTATCGTTACCGCCAGAGCAACATAATCCCTCGGAGCTGATTTAAGCTGACGAAGTCTTGTTCTGCCGTCGCCTCCGTTATAACATCGGCACTCCATTGCCGTTGCAAGTTCGTCCGCTCTTCTGAAAGCCGAAACGAAAAGCGGAACAAGTATCGATATAAGATTCCTTGCACGATTTTTAAAGCTTCCGGAGTCTATCTCTGCGCCTCTTGCCTTCTGTGCGGAAATAATTTTGTCCGTTTCTTCAATAAGGGTCGGGATAAATCTCAGCGCTATCGACATCATCATTGCAAGCTCGTGAACCGGAAATCTCAGTTTTTTCAGCGGCGAGAGCAGTCTTTCTATCGCATCCGTAAGCGTTATGGGAGAAGTCGTATACGTCAGCAGAGACGTTCCCATAATGAGCAATATTATCCTGATTATCATGAATATGCTTATATTTAGTCCCTCGTCCGTTATTTTTATGAACTTCCACCGCCATAAAATTTCTCCGGAATTGACCAGAATAAGATTCAGAACAGCCGTTATCAGAAGAAACGGAACAAGCGGCTTCACGCTTTTCACGAACATTTTAAGCCTGATCTTTGAAAAGAATATCGCCATGAACGTAAAAACCGCTCCTGCCGCAAGACAGATAATGGAATCGCCCGTAAACAGCATTATAATGAAAAGCACGGTGATCACTATCTTAAATCTTGGGTCAAGCCTGTGAATAACGCTGTTTCCCGGAAAATACTGTCCTATTGTAATATCTCTCAGCAATTTGCCGTTCCTCCTCTGAGCTTTTTCAGCAAAAGATTTTTAGCGTATTCGACCGTATAAACGTCCTTACCAAAATCCAATCCACGATCTTTAAGCTTTTCAAAAACCTTTGTTATCTGGGGAACGTCAAGTCCGATCTCTGATATCTCCTTAGACCTCGCAAAAACCTTGACTGTTTCGTCATAGCAAAAAAGTCTGGAATTGCTCATTACAAGAATTTTATCAGCAAACGAAGCGATATCCTCCATGCTGTGGGAAACGATAAGAATGGTATTTTTCGTGCGTCTGTGATAGGCTTTTATGTGTTCGAGAATTTTATCTCTTCCGGCAGGATCAAGACCTGCGGTCGGTTCATCAAGGATAAGCACCTTTGGCTGCATAGCCATAACTCCGGCAATGGCAACACGGCGTTTCTGTCCGCCCGAAAGCTCGAACGGAGAACGTTCCATAAGCTCCTCGGAAAGACCGATATCATGAGCAGTTTCAAGAACACGCCGTTTGATCTCGGCATCGTCAAGTCCCATATTTTTCGGACCGAAAGCGATATCTTTATAAACAGTCTCCTCGAAAATCTGATATTCGGGATACTGAAAAACAAGTCCGACCTGAAAACGGACATCACGAATTTTCGATTTATCTTCCCATATATCCTTTCCATCGAGAAGTATCTTTCCCGAAGTCGGCTTTAAAAGGCCGTTGAAATGCTGTATCAGCGTAGATTTTCCGGAACCCGTATGTCCCATAACTCCGATCATTTCTCCCTCTTCAATTGCGAGATTCACATGATCTACCGCCGTTTTTTCAAAAGGTGTTCCAACGCTGTAGGTATACGTCAGTTCCTGTGTTTCAAGAATTGCCAATGTTTTATCTCCTTTTACTGCTGAAAAATCCTGTACAGCGCTTCCACGCATTCATCCTCTGAAATTATTTCAGGAGAAATATCAAATCCCTCTCTGCGAAGCTCCCAGACAAGCTCTGTTACCTGCGGAACATCAAGTCCGATCGCCTTCAGCTTTTCAACCTGCGAGAAAACCTTTTCCGGTTTATCATCAAGTATAATTCTTCCTTTGTCCATAACAGCAACTCTTCCGCATTTCGCCGCCTCATCCATATAGTGAGTGATAAGGACTATCGTTATGCCCTGCTCACGGTTCATACGCTGAATGGTCGCCATAACCTCTTTTCGTCCCTGCGGATCGAGCATCGCCGTCGGTTCGTCGAGAATTATACAGTCCGGCTGCATTGCGATTATACCTGCAATGGCTACACGCTGCTTCTGACCACCTGAAAGCTGGCTCGGAGAATGAAGTCTGTATTCATACATATTGACCGCTTTCAGAGCGTCATCAACACGTTTTCTCATCTCTTCATACGGAACCCCGAGATTTTCCAGAGCAAACGCAACGTCCTCTTCAACTATCGAAGAAACTATCTGGTTATCGGGATTCTGAAAAACCATTCCGGCACGCTGACGCAGATCGAAGAGCCTGCTCTCGTCTGATGTATCGATTCCGTCAACAATTACCTTTCCGCTAGTCGGAACAAGAATTGCATTGAGATGCTTGGCAAGAGTTGACTTTCCGGAGCCGTTATGTCCTAAAACAGCCACAAATTCTCCCTTTTTAATGTTAAGGTCGATACCTTTCAGAACCTCTTTCGGTTCAGAATTTTCATCGCCGGAGCTGTAGCTGAAATGCAGATCTTTGATTTCGATAATGTTTTCCATCATTCGCTGTACTCTATGCTTTCTATATCGTCTATCCTGATTATTCTTATTGTCTCGGAGGACTCTCCTTTTTTCTTATCCTCCTTGACGCAGTTTATTTTTATCCATTCTTCATCTGTGTCAAGAACTGTACAAGCGAGCTTATTATCAAACAAACTGTCTATACTATCCCGTAATACCATATTACATTTTTTTCCTTTAAGATCATTTATGATTTGCGACATCTTCAATGCTCCTTCCGCAGATCTGTTTTTTGCATCAGAATTCGTTCTGCTCATCGCAGCGTTTTTCTTCTCAAGTTTTTTCACCTTCGATTCCAGAGTTTGCACTCTGCCCGGATAGCCGGAATAGCAAAGAATCAACCCGAGACAGACTAAACCTATCCATTCCATATATCATATTTCTCCTGAAAAACGAGTAAAATTTCACTTCTGCCATATAGCCGTTGAACCGCATGGAAGAGTCATTCCCGTTGATTTTACGGGCAGACCGATTTCATCAAAGCTTACTTCGCCGCCGAATTTATCGGTTAAAACAGTACCGAGGATATATCCCATAACGGACGGTGAAAGTCCGGTCGTATAGCTGTTTATGAGGAAGAACAGCGGATCATCGGAAAGAACTCCCGAACAGAGCTTCACAAGGTCGTAAACGCAGTTTTCCAGCTTCCAGACCTCTCCTCCCGGACCTCTTCCGTAGCTCGGAGGATCCATGATAACGGCATCGTATTTCTTTCCGCGGCGTATCTCACGGGCAATAAATTTCTCACAGTCGTCAACTATCCAGCGAACCGGCTTGTCGGAAAGTCCGGAAGCGGCGGCATTCTCCCTTGCCCACTGAACCATGCCCTTTGAGGCGTCAACATGACACACGGAAGCTCCGGCAGCAGCGCAGGCAAGAGTAGCTCCGCCCGTATACGCAAAAAGATTCAGCACGTTTATATCACGTCCTGCATTCTGAATTTTCTCGGTCATGAAGTCCCAGTTCACCGCCTGTTCGGGGAAAAGTCCTGTATGCTTGAATCCGGTCGGACGGATATTGAACGTAAGCTCTTTGTAGCGTATAGTCCACGATTCAGGGATTCGTCTGCGGAACTCCCATTTTCCACCTCCGGCATTAGAGCGGTGATAATGACCGTCCGCCCTGTTCCAGAGCGAATTTGTTTTGTCTGTTTTCCAGATTATCTGGGGATCTGGTCTTACAAGACTGATATCGCCCCATGTTTCAAGCTTTTCGCCGTCTGAAGTATCATGTATAATATAATCTATCCAATTTTTAGCTGTTCTCAAATTAATTCTCCTTAAATCAGCTGCACTGTAAAATCAGCTGCACATTATCAAAATTTCGCTCTGCAAGGTCTTTTTTCCGGATATAGAAATAAATTCTTCCGCAGTCTCCGAATATAAGCTCATAGCTATCTCCTAAGAATTTATATATGCAAATACAATTTCAGACCAATTATTTCAATTATCTGAACTCTTCTTCGCCCCACCAATCAGGAATAAGTTCTTTAAGGCGAATCGTTCTTCTGCTTTCAAGGTCGAGAAGTATTTCAATATCTCCACTATCCTTGTCAAGCTGCATCATATATTCACGGCAGGCTCCGCACGGCGAACCGACTCTGCCGTCGGGCATTACTGCAACAACCTTTTCAATACGACTCTCACCATTTGTTATCATATTCGCAATAGCGTTTCTCTCGGCGCACATTCCAAGAGTAGAAGCGGTATCTATACACACACCAAGATAAATATTTCCGTTTCGTGTGAGAATTGCCGCCGCAACTCCTCCGGCTTCAATAAATGGGGAGATTTTTCTATCGTTCTGAACAGACCTTGCACGATCGTAAAGATTCTGCCAAATATCCATACTCAAACCTTATCACCCTCTTACTGCACATCTTTCCTTGATTTTCCGTGCAATTTCCATAGCCATGGAATTTATCCTGCCAAAATCGTTTCCCTCTATCATAACTCTGATAAAAGAACCGTTTTCGCCGCCCTCACGGACGATAATTCTGCCCTCGCTGCCAAGATCTGTTTCAAAGCTTTCGATAAGTCCGGTTATTTCACCGTCGTTTTTCCAGACCTCACGGCTGCTGTCGGATATCCTGACATTCAGCGATATCTGGGGCAGACGTTTCATTTCTCCGGCAAGCTCGCTGAGTTTTTTTCCGGTTATTTTCATGATTTCAAGAAGTCTTGCACCGCAGAGCTGTCCGTCGTCGCAGGCAGAATCGTCTGTGAAAAAAATGTGACCGCTCTGTCCTCCGCCAAGATTATATCCGCCTTCGATCATGCGGTCGATAACGCTTCTTCCCCATCCGCCGGATGTAACCACGTTTATTCCGTTTTCTTTGGCAAAATTGACAAGTCCCAAACTGCTCATAATGCTTATTACAGCGGTATTTTCTTTAAGGCAGCCCTGTTCCTTATAGAATTTGGAAAATATGGCAAGCAGCGAATCCCCATCAACGAGCACTCCGTTTTCGTCTACAGCAAGACAGCTTCCGCCGTCGCCGTCGATAGCAAGACCGCAGCAGCAGTCTCCGTCTGCGACAAATTCCATAAGCCTTTCAAGATTTGTTATATCCGGAGCAAAATCAGATTCCTCTCCGGCAGGATTTTCCGGAAGCATAACAACCTCCGCTCCAAGCTCGGCAAACAGTCTTTCAGCCGTAATTCCGGCGCTGCTTCTTCCACAGTCCACGGCAATTTTAAGTCCGCCAAGATCGGTTTTTACCGCTGACCTTATGTGTTCCATATACTCATCGGCTGCGCTGCTGCAATTAAGCATTTTACCGATACCGTCAAATCGTTTCTCAGCATCCTCGTGACAGCCGAAGACATAGTTTTCTATTTCCTGCTGAGCAGCTTCGCTAAGACGCAGACCGCTTCTTCCGAATATTCTTATGCCGCTTGAATCTTCCGAGCCGGCAGCTTCTGTTATCATAATTCCGGCAGCGGCTTTATGCTCTTTTACTATGTAGGAAACAGCGGCAGCCGGAACTGCTCCTATTGTTTCAGCGTCTATTCCGGAAGAGCATATCCCGGCGCAGACTGCCGCTTCAAGCACATCCGATGACAGGGTTTTATCTTTTGCAACGATTATTTTTTCTCCCTGTTCCTTGGCAAGAAGCTCGGCTGCCGCCTTTCCTGCCTGCATAGCGAGCTCGCATGAAAGCTCGGCAACAGTGATACCTCTTGCACTGTCTGTTCCGAACAGTTTTGACATTTATTATTCTCCTCTTTGTTCTAAGGCGAAAACGCCCTTATTTCTTTATTTTATATATAACTATAGGCTTTCTTCTGCCGATAAGTTCTTGTATATTTTTACAAGTTTTTGCTTCGGTACAATTATTGTAAACATTATAACTTTCTATCCCGTTCTCTTTATGAATGCAGAAAATCGTGTGTATCGACGACAAAAACGGTATCTTCGTCCAGAAAACGGCTATAAAAGCTCCGGTATTTCCGATAGTTCTTGTTTTTTCATACTCAGCTCCGAAATGTTTAAGCGCTTTACCGATCTTATACGGATTGCATCCGAAAAAGCCGAAAAGCATCCTGAATCGCTCCATATAAAAGGCTATATCGCTCAATTTCTGCGGAATTCCCAGATAAACGAGAGCGTTATGAACTGCGATCACCTCGCACCCGTTGAAACTCATGGGGCATATGCCGTAGCGATACCGTGAAACTGCTCCTCTGCCCTGACCGTTTATCATTTTTCCGGATTCGGTATGATCAGGAAGATTTTCATTATGTTTCAGATTATAAGTCTTTGTTCCTCTGATAAGCATATTCAGAAGGTGAGCTGACCGCTGTCCGAAGACGAATCCTGATCAGGTCTTACGATTCCGAGATGTTCATAAGCAAGCTTGGTCGCAACTCTTCCTCTCGGAGTTCTTCCGAGGAATCCGAGCTGCATAAGGAAAGGCTCGCATACGTCCTCAAGCGTTATCGCTTCTTCGTTTATCGCCGAAGCAAGCGTTTCCAGACCGACAGGACCTCCGCCGTAGCCCTTGATTATCATTTCAAGCATTCGTCTGTCAAGGCTGTCAAGTCCAAGCTCGTCTATATCGAGACGGCTTAAAGCGATAGAAGCTATATTTTTCGTAACTTGTCCGTTTCCCATAACATCGGCAAAATCACGCACTCTTTTAAGGAGTCGGTTTGCGATTCGGGGAGTACCTCTTGCTCTTCCGGCAATTTCCGCAGCTCCGTCCGTTTCGCAGGGAATACCGAGTATCATTGCACTTCTTCTGATAATATCGGTAAGCTGATCGTTTGAATAAAGCTCAAGCCGCTGAATTACTCCGAAACGGTCACGAAGCGGAGCCGAAAGCTGTCCGGCTCGTGTAGTTGCTCCGATAAGGGTAAACGGCTTCAGATCCATTCTTATCGAACGTGCCGAAGGGCCTTTGCCTATGATTATATCAATGACTCTGTCCTCAAGCGCAGGGTAGAGAATTTCCTCAACCGCACGGGAAAGACGATGTATCTCGTCAATAAAAAGAACGTCATTGTCGGAAAGGCTTGTAAGAAGCGAAACAAGATCGCCCGGTTTTTCGATAGCCGGACCTGTGGTCACACGGAGATTAACTCCAAGCTCATGAGCAATAACGGCTGAAAGAGTAGTTTTACCAAGTCCGGGAGGACCGTATAAAAGGACGTGGTCGAGCGGCTCTCCTCTGCGTTTTGCGGCTTCGATATAAATTGCGAGATTTTCCTTTACCTTATCCTGTCCGATATATTCATGAAGAGTCTGCGGACGCAGGCTAAGTTCAATATCGCTGTCCTCCTGAGTATTTTCAGGCGTAATAATTCTGGGAGCGAACTCCATATCCTCTGTCTGTATCAATTTAAAAAAACTCCTGAATAAATTTTATTTTTCAAAATAACGCTTTTTTCTGACATAAAAAGGCTCGACTGTCTCCGCAGCTTTTTTGCCCATATCCTGTTCATAGCTTATAAAGCAGAGATGTTCGTTATGCTTGACTATCTTTGAGAGATATTTTGAAAGCGGAACGAAAAGCTTTCTTGTGCTTCCGAGCATATCGAGAACCATAAGTATCTGCGGTTTTTCGCAGCCTTTTATCATCTCCATAATAAATGCTCTGTCAACATTAGGCTGTTTTGAGAGGAATTTGCTTGCCGCTTTTGTTATATGCGAAACAGAATGCTCAACAGGACGATAAGAGATTATATCGGCTTCGTTATACGAAATAGCCTTGATCTTGAGGTTTCTTGCAACCATAAGTATGCTCTTTATCTCCTGCGACGAGAACTCCTTGCCGTAGGAATTCGGATTCAGAACGGCTGAAACGGACTGAATAAGGTCGAAAAGTCTGAGACAGTTGATCTTATAGCAGTCAACATAACGCTTTGCAAACTGCTGGAGCGCACGATAGCTTGTGAAAAACGGAATAAACATATCGCCGTCAGGATTCTGAGTTGTAACAAGCTCAAGCTGAATGCCTCCTTCAGCTCTTCCTCTCTCCTGTTTCACGGGATTTTTGCAGATAACGTACACATCGCTTTTGATAAGCGTCTGTAAAAAAACAGAACGCTGTGCAGGGTCTTTGATTGCCGCTTTCAGTAATTCATCGAGATTCATCATAGTATTTTCTTCCCTTCTGTATGTATTATTTTAAATTTTTTGAGGTCATAAGCCTTAAAGTTTCTTTTATGAGATCCTGAGTACTCATTTCAGGATCGAGCTTGCGGAGAACCGAAGCGGCTTCGCCCTGTGAATATCCGAGAACCATCAAAGCTTCAAGCGCTTCCGTTACGGAGTTTGAAGCTCCTGCGCCGGAAACGTCCGAATATCCGAAATTTTCCTGAGATATCGTTCCTCCGATAGATTCCGACGATATCTTGTCTTTCAGCTCAAGGACTATTCTCTGAGCAGTTTTTGCACCGATACCCTTTGTTTTGGTGAAGGCTTTGCTGTCGCCCGACGCCACAAAAAAAGCAAATTTTTCCGGAGTCATATCCGATAATATTGATGTTGCCGCTTTAGGTCCTACTCCTGAAACAGAGATAAGAAGTCTGAAACAGCTGAGTTCCTGCTGAGAAGCAAAACCGAACAGCTCAACATTATCCTCACGAACGTAAAGATAAGTATAAAGCATAGCTTCGCTGCCTATCTCTCCGATATGAGAGACCGTGTTATAGGATGTTCTGCATCCATAGCCTACTCCGCCGCATTCTATAACGACAAGTCCAAGCTCTTTTACTGTTATTTTTCCTTTTAAACTGTAAATCATATTTCGTTTTCCTTTGCTGAAATTTTCATCCGAAGCGTGTACTGTGCCCGTGACATATAGCTATAGCAAGAGCGTCGGCAGCGTCGTCGGGCTTTGGTATCTGAGCAAGACCGAGAAGCCGTTTGGTCATTTCCATAACCTGCATTTTCTCAGCCTTTCCGTATCCGACTACCGACTGCTTTACCTGAAGCGGAGTGTATTCCGAAACGGGAATTCCCCTTTTTGCCGCCGAAAGAACGGTAACTCCTCTTGCCTGAGCAACATCAATGGCAGTTTTCTGATTTGATGTGAAATAAAGACGCTCTATCGCCATGCATTCCGGACGGAACTTTTCAAAGATGAATTCTATATCATCGTGAATAGCTTTAAGCCGCTCCGGAAAAGGCGTATTCGCCTCGGTAAGAACTGCTCCGTATTCAATTGGAGTAAAATTTATCCCATCGTAATCAAGAACGCCGAAGCCAACTATTGCATAGCCGGGATCTATTCCTAAAATTCTTATTTTTTTCATTATTTATCCTTAAAATCAAATAGATATACCTTTTCACTATATTCCATACTATTATATCACAAAAGCATTGCCGTTTGCAATATATTTATTCTATTTTTTCTTGATTTTTATAAAAAAATCTGTTATACTATATTGTGGCAGTTTCTGCTGGCTGAAGTTTTACATTAAATGTTTTCCTTTTCGGCTTTCAGAGACGTTTTTACTGATTTATTACGGAGGATTTATTAATGGATTTACAGCAGCTTCGCAATGGAATTGACGATATAGACAGCGAAATACTTTCCCTTTTTATGAAAAGAATGGAGCTCTGCAAAGGAGTTGCGGATTATAAAAAGATTCATGATCTCCCCGTTTTCCAGGGCGGAAGAGAACAGCAGGTCATCGACCGTATAAAGGCTCTTACTGCTTCTCCCGAACTCGAAAACGGCACTGCGGCTCTTTTCACAACTATAATGGATATAAGCAAAATTCTTCAAAACCGTACTATTCTTGCGGAAACGACAGATTATACCCTTGTTCCGACCAATTTTGAAAATGCAGTCAAAATAGGCTGTCAGGGTACTTCCGGAGCGAACTCCGAAACGGCGGCAAAAATGATTTTCGGTGATAAGGATATAACATTTTACGATACTTTCGAGGACGTTTTTAAAGCGGTTCAGTCTGGTGAACTTGATTACGGCGTTCTGCCTTTTCATAATTCAACAGCAGGCTCGGTCAACAGCACATACGACCTTATGTCGGAGTATTACGTTTACATAGTCAAGGAAGTTATCGTTGAGATCAACCATTGTCTCGCCGCTAAAGAGGATATTCCGGTTTCAGAAATAAGCTGCGTCTATTCTCATCCCCAGGCTCTTGCTCAATGCGGAGATTTTATCTCGGACAACGCTCTTAAAACAGCTGAATACGGCAATACGGCTACGGCGGCTGAAATGGTCGCTTCAAGCGCTTCCGATGAAAAGCTTGCCGCCATATGTTCTGTTGAGTGCGCAGAAAAACTCGGACTGAAAATTCTTTCCCAAAATATTGCCGACTGCTCTGTAAACCGCACTAAATTTGTCTGTATTTCACGCAATATGGAGTCAGATAAGGATTCCGACGCTGTTTCCGTTATGCTGAAGATACCCCACACAGAGGGAAGTCTTTACCGTCTGCTGACAAAATTTTATGTAAATGGAATGAATCTTCTCAGAATCGAAAGCAGACCTGTTCGTGACGGAAGCTTCGATGTTCTGTTTTATATTGATTTCAGCGGAAAAATTACGGACGACGTTGTTCAGGCAACGCTGCGTGACCTTAAAGAAAACCTCGAATATTTCCGTATTCTCGGAACTTTTAAAAGCGAATAAAGGCAGCGTGACGCTGCACCCTATCACGGAGTTGCTTCCGATAAAAGATATAAGAACACTTCGCTCATGATTTACAATAATAACGGGATTCCAAAGGGATAATATCCCTTTGGTCAGGTCAAGGGCAGACAGCCCTTGTGGGGTATCGGGGCAAAGCCCCGTAGCGTTTCGAGCGGACGATTCGCTTATAACTTACCCTAATGTCTCAATTTTTATTCCAGACCATATCAGGAGGATATCATTGCTATGTCTGATAAATTCTACTCCCTTCTCGAAAAAAACGAATTTGTTTTTCTCGACGGAGGTATGGGAACTATGCTCCAGTCTTTCGGAATCGAAACCGAACACGTTCCGGAGCTTCTCAATCTTACAAATCCGGAAGCCATAATGAAGATACACCGCCTTTATATCGAAAGCGGTTCAGATATCATCTATGCAAATACTTTCGGTGCAAACAGGTATAAGCTTGCAAAATGCGGTCATTCCACGGAAGAAATCGTCGGAGCTGCCGTAGGAAACGCCCGTACCGCCGCCGGAGACAAAGCTCTTGTCGCTCTTGATATCGGTCCTATCGGTCAGCTTCTTGAACCGTCCGGCACTCTTAAATTTGAGGACGCTTACGACTGCTACAAGGAAGTCGTTCTTGCAGGAAAAGACGCCGATATTATCGTCATCGAAACTATGACCGACCTTTACGAGGTCAAGGCGGCTCTTCTTGCCGCCAAAGAAAACTCCGATAAGCCTGTTCTTATCACCATGACATTCGAGGAAAATATGCGTACATTTACGGGCGTTTCTCCGGAATGTATGGCGGCTGTTCTTGAAAGTCTCGGCGCTGACGCAATAGGAGTGAACTGCTCGCTTGGTCCGGAGGAGCTTTTTCCGGTTCTTGAACGCATTTGTTCGCTCACGACTTTGCCAGTCATCGCAAAGCCGAATGCAGGTCTGCCCGATCCTGTAACGAACGAATACAACGTCGGACCTGATGACTTTGCCGCAAGCGCACTGAAGCTTGCAGGCGCAGGAGTTGTCATATTCGGAGGATGCTGCGGAACTACACCCGATCATATCCGTAAAATGACCGAAGCTCTTGCCGGAATCAAACGGAAGCAACGTAATATCACAAGAAAATCCGGAGTTTGTTCCGCTGTGAACTACGTTGAAATAAATCAGCCGAGAGTTATCGGCGAAAGAATAAATCCAACCGGAAAAAAGCGCTTTAAAGAGGCTCTTCTCGCAAACGATATCGACTATATTCTCGGTCAGGCTGTCGAGCAGATCCATGCCGGAGCTGAAATTCTCGATGTCAATGTCGGACTTCCCGGAATCGACGAAAAAGCCATGATGATAAACGCCGTCAAGGCTATTCAGGGAATATGCGACACTCCGCTCCAGCTCGATTCGACCATTCCCGAAGTCCTCGAAGCCGGACTGCGTGTGTATAACGGAAAACCTATCGTCAACTCTGTAAACGGAGAGGATGAATCCCTTGAAACTATTCTGCCAATCGTAAAAAAATACGGAGCAGCTGTTGTCGGTCTTGCTCTTGATAAAGGCGGAATCCCTAAAACTGCGGAGGGAAGATTCGCTATCGCCGAAAAGATACTGAAAAGAGCTATGGACTACGGCATTCCCCGTGAGGATGTTTTCATCGACTGCCTCACTCTTACCGCTTCCGCTGAACAGGACGGAGTTATGGAAACGCTCAATGCTCTTCACAGAGTTAAAACCGAACTCGGGCTAAAAACAGTCCTCGGTGTTTCAAACATTTCCTTTGGTCTGCCGAACCGTGAGCTTATTACCCGAACTTTCCTTACAATGGCGCTCCACAGCGGTCTTGATCTGCCGATTATAAACCCTAACGTTGATTCGATAATCGGAGCGGTAAGAGCATATCGTCTCCTCGCCGGAATAGATCGGAATTCAGCTGATTTCATAAGCGTTTACGCTCAGGACGGAGCTGCCCCAGCTTCTAAAACTGCTCCGACGCCTGCACAGGATAAAGGAACTCCCGATTTAATATATGCAGTCGAAAACGGACTGAAAAACGACGCAGTCAAAGCTGCTGAAGAACTTCTCGGAAGCGTTGACGCTATGGAAATAATCAACGGATACCTTATTCCTGCTCTCGATTCAGCCGGAGCAAAATTTGAAAAAGGAAAAATATTCCTCCCACAGCTTATTCTCACTGCCGGAGCAGCTCAGGCTTGCTTTGAGGTAATAAAGCAGAAGCTCTCGGCGAGCGGTTCCGAGAGCGTTTCAAAGGGCAAGGTAGTTCTTGCAACGGTCAAGGGAGATATTCACGATATCGGCAAGAATATCGTTAAAGTCCTTCTTGAAAGCTACGGTTTCACGGTTATCGACCTCGGAAAAGACGTTGACCCTAAGCTTGTTCTTGAAGCGGCTGTGCAGCATCAGGTTAAGCTGGTCGGACTTTCCGCACTGATGACAACTACTCTCGGCGCTATGGCTGATACGATCGCTCTCCTGAATAAGGAATACCCCGACTGCAAAACCGTTGTCGGCGGAGCTGTTTTAACGGAATCCTATGCAAAGCAAATAAACGCTGATTTCTACGCAAAGGACGCTAAACAGACGGTTGATATCGCCTCAAAATTACTGACATGAAAAAAATAAGGACGAACCTATTTTACGGTTCGTCCTTTTAAATTTTAAACTGTTGCTTTGCCTGATTTACTTTAATCAGAATACCATTTTTGCTTCAAGATAAGCAACAAGATCGTCAATAGCAACACGCTCCTGCTGCATCGTATCACGGTCACGAACAGTCACGCAGTTGTCCTTTTCAAGAGTATCGAAGTCGTAAGTGATACAGAAAGGAGTACCGATCTCGTCCTGACGGCGGTATCTCTTACCGATAGTACCTGTTTCGTCAAAGTCAACCATGAACTTCTTGGAAAGCATCTCGTAAACTGCCTCAGCCTTTGGAGTAAGCTTCTTTACAAGCGGAAGAACAGCGCACTTGAACGGTGCAAGAGCCGGATGGAAATGCATAACGGTTCTTGTTTCTTTCTTCTCGTTGCCGTTTTTGTCAACGGATGTAAGCTCTTCCTCGTCATAAGCTTCTGTAACGATAGAAAGGAAAAGTCTTTCAACGCCGAGAGAAGGCTCGATAACATATGGGATGTACTTTTCATTTGTTTCCGGATCGAAGTATTCAAGGGACTTTCCGCTGGTGTTGATATGCTGTGTGAGATCGTAGTCTGTTCTGTCGGCTACACCCCAAAGCTCGCCCCAGCCGAACGGGAAGAGGTACTCGAAATCTGTCGTAGCCTTTGAATAGAAGCAAAGCTCCTCTGCGGAATGGTCTCTGAGACGGATATTTTCTTCTTTGAGTCCGAGACTGAGGAGGAAGTTCTTGCAGAAGCTTCTCCAGTAGCTGAACCACTCGAGGTCTGTACCCGGCTTGCAGAAGAATTCAAGCTCCATCTGCTCGAATTCACGGACACGGAAGATAAAGTTTCCAGGAGTGATTTCGTTTCTGAAAGATTTTCCGACCTGAGCAACGCCGAAAGGAACCTTCTTACGAGTAGTTCTCTGGATATTTGCAAAGTTTACGAAAATACCCTGAGCTGTCTCCGGACGAAGATAAAGTTCGGATTTGCTGTCCTCGGTAACGCCCTGGAAGGTCTTGAACATAAGGTTGAACTGACGGATATCGGTGAAATTATGCTTTCCGCAGTTCGGACAGGCAATTTCATGTTCCTTTATATAGTCCATCATCTGTTCGTTAGTCCAGCCAGCAACGTTAGTTCCGTCGAAATCCTCGATAAGATTGTCTGCACGGTGACGTGTTTTACATTCCTTGCAGTCCATAAGAGGATCGGAGAATCCGCCGATATGTCCGGAAGCCACCCATGTCTGGGGATTCATAAGGATAGCGCTGTCAAGACCAACATTATACTTGTTTTCCTGAACGAATTTTTTCAGCCATGCTTTTTTTATATTGTTTTTCAGCTCAACTCCAAGAGGACCGTAGTCCCATGTATTGGCAAGACCGCCGTAAATTTCAGAGCCGGGATATACAAAACCCTTGGATTTACAAAGGTCAACAATTTTGTCCATTACTTTTTCATTATTTTTCAGCATTTTTATTTACCTCATTTCAATGATGTTATCTATTATTGTACGTTATATTACAGAAAATGTCAAGTGCCTGAAAAAGTTTTTTCAAAGCAGTAGTTTTTGCTTCAATTTGCGTTAATAGGTGAACCTTTTTTCTCTTACTTCTTACCAAAGCGTATACCCTTTTGGACATATGCCATAATTATTTCAAATTCCCTTTACGGGGATTTGAAATAATTAATTGTGGGTTTCCAAAGGGGTAATTACCCATTTGGCAGGGGGTAAGGGGGACAGCGTCCCCCTTATCAACGCAAATAGGCGCAAAACTGCTGTTATGAAATAACGTTTTCATACAATTGACATATTAAGATAAAAATGGTATAATCATAATGAAATAATGTGCTCTGCGCACGACAAAGGAGATTTTAATAATGAGTAAGAATATCAACAGCTATGAAAGTCCGTTCTGTACACGTTACGCAAGCGAGGAAATGCAGTATATTTTCTCTGCCGATAAAAAATTCACAACATGGAGAAAACTCTGGGTAGCGCTTGCAAGAGCTGAAATGAAGCTTGGTCTGCCCGTTACCGAAGCTCAGGTAAAGCAGCTTGAAGAGCATATAAACGATATCGACTACGAAGTTGCCGAAGCTCGGGAAAAGGTATGCCGCCACGACGTTATGTCCCACGTTTACGCTTACGGACAGGTTTGCCCTGATGCTGCCGGCATTATTCACCTCGGAGCAACTTCCTGCTACGTCGGCGACAACACTGACGTTATCATTATGCGTGACGCTCTTGAAGTTGTAAAAAGAAAGCTTGTAAACGTCATGAACAATCTCGCAAAATTTGCCGATGAATACAAGAATATGCCGTGCCTTGCATACACTCACCTTCAGCCGGCCCAGCTCACTACAGTCGGAAAAAGAGCAACACTCTGGCTCAACGAACTCCTTATGGATTTCAACGACCTTGAATACAGAATCTCTACACTCAAGCTCCTCGGTTCTAAGGGAACAACGGGAACTCAGGCTTCGTTCATGGAGCTTTTCGAGGGTGATACCGACAAAATAAAACAGCTTGAAAAAATGATCGCCGAAGAAATGGGATTCGACAGCGTTGTTCCCGTTTCCGGACAGACTTACTCACGCAAAATGGATTCGCAGGTTCTTGCCGTTCTCAGCGGAATCGCTCAGTCATGCAGCAAGTTTTCCAACGATATGAGAATCCTCCAGAGCTTCAAGGAAATGGAAGAGCCCCGTGAAAAGAAGCAGATAGGCTCTTCTGCTATGGCTTACAAGAGAAATCCTATGAGATGCGAGAGAATCACTTCACTTGCAAGATATGTCATGATAGACAGCCTTAACCCTGCATTCACAGCCGGAACACAGTGGTTCGAGAGAACTCTCGATGACTCCGCAAACAAGAGAATCTCCGTTGCAGAGGCTTTCCTCGGAGTTGACGCAATCCTCAACATCATGATGAACGTTACCGACGGTCTTGTCGTATACCCTGAGATCATCCGCAGACGTGTTATGGCGGAGCTTCCTTTCATGGCAAGCGAAAATATCATGATGGACGCTGTTAAGAAGGGCGGAAACCGTCAGGAACTTCACGACAGAATCATGGATTACTCAATGATGGCAGGCGAACAGGTCAAGGTTTACGGCAAAGACAACAATCTTTGCGAGCTTATCGAAGCCGACCCCATGTTCATGGTCACAAAGGAAGAGCTTGACGCTGTTCTCAAGCCTGAAAACTACACAGGAAGAAGCTCTCAGCAGGTTGACGAGTTCCTCAGCGAGTGCATCAATCCTATCCTTGAAGCAAACAAGGACGTTCTCGGCGAAAACTTCGAGATGAAGAACTAAGGATAAACTGCTATGAAAAAAGCCATGAAAATCAGTGGGATTATTCTGGGGATACCCCTTATTATTGCTCTTGTGATATTTATATTTTATCCGGGAATTTTCACCTACATCAAGGTAAAGCATAAATATAAGGACATCGACAGAACTATCGGAAAATTTGAAACAGTCGATATTCCCGATACGTTTAAATCATATGATTTAAACGGCATATCGTTAAAAGCTCCGGATGATTATAAAAAAACTAAAACTTCTCACGGACTGCGTTCTCCTGATGAAAAGATCACAATTATGATACTCCAGTGGGATATGGCAGAAACTGAGGCTCTTCTGAATGAATACGGTCACGACGTCGATCAGTGGGAACATTACGAATATGAAGAATCCGATTATCGAAGCTTTTTCAAAGCCGTTGACGATAAGTATCCTGTCAATTACGACGCAAGCAGCGATATACTGTGGTTCATCAAAGACAGGTTAAACGCTGAAATGTGTCTGAAGCTGCGTTCAATGGATAGAAAAGTGTTCTTCGAATTCGCTGACATAAAGGAAAATGCATGGGCTATTGAAAACGTATGGAAAATGTCCGGCGATGGATTCACCGCTTATGTTTCGGAAGACATATCCGATATGTACAGTGACAGCTTCTGGACTGTGACTATATATCCTGACAGCGGAGGCAGCGAACATTATTTTGCTGTGATAAAAGGCGCAGGCGAAGAAACATCAAAACAAATTATTTCATCAATGAGGATATCAGAATGAAAAAACAATATCTCGAAGCCGGAAAAATCGTTACAACTCACGGAATAAAGGGCGAGGTAAAAATCATGCCCTACACAGACTATCCGGAGCTTCTTTGCGAATTTGACAGGCTCTTTTTAGGCAAAAATCACGAGGAAATAAACGTCGAGCGTTCCCGTGTTTTCAAAAATATGGTCATAGCAAAGCTGGAGGGATACGATACTCCCGAAGTCGCCGAAAGGCTCCGCAACAAAATCCTGTATATGCACCGTGACGACCTTGAGCTTGACGAGGACACCTACTTCATTCAAGATTTAATAGGAATCGAGGTCTCCGACGCTGATTCGGGATTCGTCTACGGAAAAATCACCGATGTTATGCAGACAGGAGCTAACGATGTGTACGTCGTTCAGGGAAAGGACAGAGAATATCTCATTCCGGCAATCCCCGAAGTCGTTATAACTACCGATATCGACGAAAATACCATGACTATCCGTCCGCTGGAGGGACTGTTTGAATGAAAATAGAAATCATGACTCTCTTCCCCGAAATGTGCGAAGCCGTACTCGGCGAAAGCATTGTCGGAAGAGCCAGAAAAGCCGGAAAAATCGAGCTTAACTGCCGTCAGATACGGGACTATACTCAGGATAAACACCGGCGTGTTGACGATACTCCTTACGGCGGCGGCATGGGAATGGTAATGCAGTGCGAGCCGATATACAACTGCTACAAGGCTGTTTGTGACGAAATGGGAGCGAAGCCGCATACTATATATATGTCGCCGAAGGGAAAAATTTTCGATCAGCAAAAAGCAATTGAGCTTGCCGGAATGGAAAATATCCTCATAATCTGTGGTCACTACGAGGGCGTAGATCAGCGTATTCTCGATAAAATCGTGGATGAGGAAATTTCTATCGGCGACTATGTTCTGACAGGCGGAGAAATCCCTGCGATGGCTGTTGCGGACGCTGTTGCAAGAATGTGTCCGGGAGTTTTATCCGATGAGCTGTGCTTCACGGACGAAAGCATTTACAGCGGTCTGCTTGAATATCCTCAGTATACACGTCCCGAGGTGTGGGAAGATATGGCTGTTCCGCCCGTACTTTTATCGGGACATCACAAAAATATCGAAAAATGGCGGCACGAACAAAGCCTTGAAATAACCGCAAAGCGCAGACCGGATCTTCTGGAAAAGTATAATAAAAAACATCCTTTTTAAAGTTTCTTCAGCTGTTTTTATACTTTAAGTATACATTGCATTATAATTTCCATTTAGACGAATTAACCATATTATAACACCGTTTATTATATATTTTCAACAATTACTATCAACATTATTTTGTAGTGATAATTAACAAGCAAATAAGATTTTTTAAGCCGGGATTTAATCTAAATGTAGAATTTATTAAAATGCAGGGATTTGTAGCAAAAAATCCATTGACTATACAAAAAATTGAATGTATAATGAGTACAGCAATTGAAATAAATTTGCAGCTTGGCAGCAAGGACTGTCGAGATCACAGAGAATAGGAGAGTTGTATATGTTTGTAAGAGAAGTAATGGTTAAGAATCAGGTTGGACTTCACGCAAGACCTGCAACCTTCTTTATTCAGAAGGCTAATGAATTCAAATCATCTATCTGGATTGAAAAAGAAGAACGCAGAGTAAATGCAAAGAGCTTGCTTGGTATTCTTTCACTTGGTATTGTAGGCGGAACTAACGTTAAGGTTATCGCTGACGGTGCTGACGAAAAGGCTGCTGTAGACGCACTTATCGAGCTTGTTGACAGCGGTTTCAGTGAGGAAAGCAGATAATTTTACTTAAATGCAGTTGGGGCGTTACTTAATGGTAACGCCCGATTTTGTTTTATTCTATTTTATTCAGCTATCCCTCAAGATATTCCACCATATTTTCGGCAAATATCGCATAACCCCGTGTCGGATCGGCTACAAACACATGAGTTACCGCTCCGATAAGCTTTCCGTCCTGTATTATAGGACTTCCGCTCATGCCTTGAATTATACCCCCGGCAGCTTCGATAAGACGCTTGTCCGTTATGCGTATCACCATATTTCTGGAATCGTCATCGCTGTTGAAATCAACGCTTTCTATCTCGATCGAGTATTTTTCGGGAGTGCAGCCGGAAACTGTCGTATAAATTTCAGCTTTTCCCGTCGTTATTTCCTGACGATAACCCATTGTGAATTCCTCAGCGTTTTCACACAGCTCCTCAACAGCCTCGTCCGTTAGATTTCCGTAAATTCCGCAGTTGTTGTTTCGATTAAGAGTACCGTATGCCTCGCCTTTTCTGAAACATCCACGAAGCTCTCCGGGAATTCCTTTTTCACCCTTTTTAGCCTCCATTATTTCAACAGGTACAGCTTCTCCGCTGTATAAAGGCACCAGTTCTCCGGTATCGGCATCGCATATAGGATGTCCAAGACCGGCAAATTCTCCAGTTTTTTTGTTGATAAAAGTTACCGTTCCGATTCCTGCAACGCTGTCACGAACCCACATTCCTCCACGCCACATATTAGTCTTTTTGGAGAAAACCGGTTCAAGCGTTACCGTGAATTCGCTGCCATCTCTTTCGGCAGTTACCTTTATGCCATTTCCATCGCTTTCAGCTATTATCTCCTGAAGCCTGCTGTTGGATACTATCGGTTCTTCGTTAACAGCTTTTATAACGTCGCCGACCTGTATTCCCGCATTTTCAGCCGGGCATATAGTCCGTCCGCTTTCATCAAGAACAGCGCCAAGCTCTGTGACCATAACGCCGTCCATAAGAAGCTTTATCCCGAACGGATTTCCTCCGACGGCAAGAACAGGCGCTTCTGCTTCACGAACCTGAACGTTTTTAACCGGAATTGCTCCGAAAAGCGAAAGCGTAACCTGATCTGAATGCGGAAACACACTCGCCGTCTGAACTACGGAATCCGAATCAGCCAAACAGCTTATTTCCGGATATTCGGCAATTCTAAGCTCCGCTGACGGTTCTTTTGTTATTACCGCAGGAAGCTTCGACGAATAATAACCCGCAGCTGAGAATAAACAAACAAATGCAGCAGATAATACTGCCGCAGTTGACTTGATAATTTTTCTTTTTAAATGCATTTTATAATTCCTTTCTCTGGAATGAGGGTTTTCCCTCAAATTTATTATACATCAATGCATGAACTTTATTATTGAAAATATGTACCGCTGATTCCATGTAAAATAGCGGTATTATTGGGAGAATATGCTTATGAAAAATAAAAAACAGCAATTTTCAAAACAAAAACCTTCAATGACCGCCGCTAAAATAATTCTTATCGTTTCAACGGCTGTTTACCCGATTTTTATGATCATGATGACGGGCGCAGGTCTTATCAGCAATAAAGAAAGCTACGGTTCGGTAATATCGGGATACGGCACAAAGCTAATTATTTCCGGTTCTCTCATGACTACCGCTGCCGTTCTCTGTCTTTTCCGTAAGAGCCTTCCAAATCTTATTGCGCCTTTTCTTTCGTCAGCAGGTTTCGCTTTATGTATGACCATGACGTATCGTCTCATCAGACACGCCGAATCTGCTGGATGGATGGGAGTAGGCAAATATGAAAATCTTCCCGTAGGCGATATGTACAGAGTAAGACTTATTCCCACGGCTGCGCCTTTCCTGCTGACGCTTGCGATCTCGGTCATTCAATTTTTCTCTTATGACGCCTGCGAGGAAAGACGCATACGAAAAAAACTCCGAAAAGACAAGGAAAACGCTCCCGCTCCTCCTATTATTGATTAAAAATACGCTCCCAGTAATATTGTGAGCTGATTCCGCATATTGTATGCGAAAATTTACGAAATTTTTTCAATAGAATAATATAAAAGATCGAAATAATTGTATGACTGGTGCAATGAATGTTCTTGTTGGTATTAGACAAATTTCACAATATATAATTGTAACAAATTACAAATTGCTTTTTTATCTCGTCTTTTCAGTACTTTAAAATCACTTATATATGAAAACACACTCTAATACTCAAGAAAAGGATGATAAAAAATGAAAAAACTCACCGCAATTTGTATGTCTCTTGTATTTCTGCTGTCCGCAGTCTCCTGCGAATCGAAAAATCAGAGCAGCACACGGGAAATCTCGTATGAATCTGCAAATATTGAAACAGATTCAGCGGTAAAGCTTACAAACCATATGACGGAGAAAGAACTACAGAACGTCAGCGTCGGCGAACTTACAGTCTTTGACTATGAACAGAAAAAAATCCCCGAAGAGGGCGTCTGGCTCGAGATATGGACTCCGGAACAGATGAAAGACTACTGGTCTCACTATATTGAAAATCACCCCAATGATACATACATTACAGAGGAAGAAATACAGGAAATTTTGGATTCAATAGGTGAAAGCGATGTCTTACATTCCGCTTTTGTTGACGGACAGATGATACTTTCGGGTCTGCCGACTCTCGACTATGACGGCGGAGAAATAACATATGGTCAGAATTATACCTGCATAACTGATGACAGCGGAACTTATTATTTAGATGAAAACGGCAATAAAATTACGGAAGAGGAACTCAGGGACAGAACCGAAATCATCTGGGAAACAGATGAAACCGGAATTCATTATTTTGATAAAGACGGCAGCGAGATCACCGAAGAGGAAGCTCTCCAGACAGCCGGCTTGTCTAAAGCTGCTAATTTTGACGAATTAAAGGCGCATATCCATAAGAATATAGAATATTTTGCATCATCGGGAACATTAGATGAAAGCGAGATCGAGGCTGAATATCAGCGTACTATCCGTGTATGGGAAGCAATTATAAATAAAAGTTATGTCGAACTTGAATATGGCACAACAGAAAAATATTTGTATCAAGACTGTGTGTGGGAGATAGAGCATGACGCAACAAAAGAAATAGCTGACTTTGTAAAGGAAATATCAATTTACGATGAGGAACTCAATACCAACTTCATAGTACACGTTACTCTGCCGCCCGATTTTGATCCCGAAAAAACATATCCGGCTTTTGTGCTGACAGACGGAGTGTGGCGTTTCGGAAATCATCCGGCGCTCAGAAAGGAAATGGAAAACGGAAACGCAGGCGACGCATTGCTTGTAAGCATCGGCTATGATTATTCAATGAACGGCATGGACGATACAAACAGAAAGAAATATTTCTGTGAAAAAGACAAGGAATTTCTTGATTTCATAACAGATAATCTTATGCCTTACCTTGGTGAGCAGTACAATGTGGATTTCAGCAATTCCACGCTGTACGGGCATTCGCTGGGCGGAACTTTTGCTCACTATGCCGTTTTTAATTCCGATAAATACGAAAATCAGCCCTTCGGCAATTATATTATCGGAAGTCCTGCATTCTGGTCGCCGGGATTTCTGCCATACGCAAACCTGTCGGAAGTCAAGTCGGAATACGGCTATTTTGACAGAAACGATACTCTTGACAAACGCATATTTATCTGCGCCGGAGCTGATGAAGATCCCGTTTATGAAGAATATTACGGCGATAACGATTCTACCTTAGAGGGAGTTGAAAATCTGACAAAGCGCCTTGAATCCTATGGCTTTACGAATTTTGAATGCAAATTATATCCCGGTTCCGGACACTACGAGTTTATTCCGGAAATGCTTAATGAAGTTCTGGCGGAATTCTGTCCAGCGGATAAAAATTAAGAATCTGTCCGCATAATTTCTATGTGAACACGCTGTCACAATTTAAATTTATGAAAATTTTTTCAAAAACCCTTGACAAATCCTGAAACGCAATGTATAATGTAGTTATTAACTTGCAAATGCGATGAAGGGAAATAAAACTTGTAAATCGTTTTCACAGAGAGCTGTCGGTCGGTGAAAGGCAGTATACAGTTACAGGTCATAGCTCCTCCCCGAGCAGTCGGCTGAAAGACCTCAGTTCTTCGTATGAATAATCTATTCGTGCTGTGGCAATTAGGCTTGAACGGATTCTCCCGTTACAGAGATATGCGTTGTTCCGACGCAGATGAGCGGATGTAGTTTTGTACATCAAGAAGAGTGGTACCACGGAGTAGCATATTTGAAACTTCGTCTCTTCCATGCCTTGCATGGAGGAGATTTTTTATTATCCGTCCGCAGGCATATATCGGATCAATCAGATTGGAGGAAATATCAATGAAAAACACATCAAAGTACACAAGACAATTCTTTGAAGCTCCGAAAACTTCAATGAAATGGACTCAGAAATCTTATATCGACAAAGCCCCCCAGTGGTGCAGCGTTGACCTCAGAGACGGCAATCAGGCTCTCGTTATCCCTATGAGCCTCGGCGAAAAGCTCGAATTTTTCGAAAAACTCGTTGCAATCGGTTTTAAAGAGATCGAGATCGGCTTCCCTGCCGCATCTGAAACAGAATACGACTTCTGCCGCACTCTCATCGAGCAGAATATGATCCCCGATGATGTTACTATTCAGGTTCTTACACAGTCCAGAGAGCATATCATCAAAAAGACTTTCGACGCTTTAAAGGGATGCAAGAACGCTATCGTTCACCTCTACAATTCAACATCTCTCGCTCAGCGTGAACAGGTTTTCCGCAAGAATAAGCAGGAGATCATTGATATTGCTGTTACCGGAGCTAAGCTCTGCAAGGAATACCGTGAGAAATATGAGGGCAATTTCAAATTTGAATACTCCCCTGAAAGCTTCACAGGTACAGAACCGGAATTCGCTCTTGAAATATGCAACGAGGTTCTTGATATCTGGCAGCCTACACCGGAGGATAAAGTCATCATCAATCTGCCTGTAACCGTTCAGCTCTCTATGCCTCACGTTTACGCAAATCAGGTTGAATATATGTGCGAAAACCTCAAATACAGAGAAAATGTAATCGTTTCTCTCCATCCCCATAACGACAGAGGATGTGCTGTTGCCGATACCGAAATGGGACTTCTCGCAGGCGCTGACCGTGTTGAGGGTACTCTCTTCGGAAACGGCGAAAGAACCGGCAACGTTGATATCATAACTCTCGCTCTGAATATGTACTCACAGGGTGTTGAGCCGGGACTCGATTTCACCGATATGCCTTCGATCACCGAACTTTATTCAAGAGTTACAAGAATGGCTGTAAACGAACGTCAGCCATACAGCGGAAAACTCGTTTTCGCAGCATTCAGCGGTTCTCATCAGGACGCTATCGCCAAGGGAATGAAGTGGCGTGAAGAGAAAAACACCGAACATTGGACTGTTCCGTATCTTCCTATCGATCCGTCCGACCTCGGAAGAGAATACTCCGCCGACGTTATCAGAATCAACAGCCAGTCCGGAAAGGGAGGCATCGGCTATGTTCTCGAAACAAGATTCGGCTATAATCTGCCTAAAAAAATGCGTGAGAATGTCGGATATCTCGTTAAGGGCGTTTCCGACCACAAACATAAGGAGCTTCTCCCGGACGAAGTTTACGAGATCTTCAAGACCAATTATGTCGATATAACATCTCCGCTTAAAGTTACAGAAGCTCATTACGTTCAGCATGACGGTATCGAAGCGACTGTAAGCCTTGAATACAACGGCAGAACAGCTTCCGCAACCAATAACGGCAACGGACGTCTGGACGCTGTAAGCAATGCTATCCAGTCTTACACAGGACTTAAATACAGTATCAGCACATACACTGAACACGCTCTTGAAGTAGGTTCTTCTTCCAAAGCAGTTTCTTATGTTGAGATCCTCTCGGATGACGGAAAGAGCTTCTGGGGAACAGGCGTTGATACAGACATCGTTACATCGTCCATAAAGGCACTCGTAAGCGCTGTAAACAACATGATAAAGTAATAGTTTTCTTATCTCTGTTTTGAAGACAATGACGTCAGTTTAAGGCATTCTGTGCTTTACTCTCTTGTCAAAAGAGCGTTCATTCTATTGGCATTCTGAAATAATTAATATCGGGTTTCCAAAGGGGATGTACTCCCCTTTGGCAGGGGTATGGGGACAGAGTCCCCGCTTAAGCTGACAGCATTTGCCTTGCAAGCAGGGAGAGAGCATAACATTTGCACAAATTACCATGTTGAAAACTCTTGGCGGTTTATAAAAATCTTCAAAATAATCCTCTCCTTATTGATTTTAAAATAAGATAGTGGTATAATGATTTCAAGAATACTCAAAGGAGTGGAGCATGATGAAATCGGTTATTACTTTTTCCGGTATAGTCATTATTAACGGCGCAGTCATTAACGTCCCGAACTGCCGCTGTGATTCTTTCTGCCCGCAGGAACTTTGAGTAATTGCTTGATTCAGATATAATTCCCTGCATCAAAGCAATGACGCTTGATTAAGACCTCCGGCGGATTGCCGGAGGTCTGTTTTATTTACTGAATTACATTGTTCGGGACGTTAATTGCTTGATATTATTTCAGAAGAAGGATTTGTTAATATGAAAATTTCAGGTGCAAAAATCGTTGTTGAAACGCTCGTTGAACAGGGCTGCGATACCGTTTTCGGTTATCCCGGCGGTCAGGTAATCAACCTTTTTGACGAGCTTTATCTCAATCGTGACCGAATAAATCACGTTCTCACTGCTCACGAACAGGGCGCTTCTCATGCCGCTGACGGCTATGCAAGAGCTTCCGGCAAAGTCGGAGTTGTTATCGCAACCTCCGGTCCGGGCGCAACTAATCTTGTAACAGGCATCGCTACGGCTTACCTTGATTCCGTGCCTATGGTAGCTATAACAGGAAATGTTCCATGCGATCTTCTCGGAAGAGACAGCTTTCAGGAAGTTGATATCGTCGGTGTGACAATGCCGGTAACCAAGCACAATTTCATAGTTAAAGATGTAAACGAACTCGCCGATACGCTCCGTATGGCATTCAAGATAGCCAAATCAGGACGTCCCGGACCTGTTCTTGTCGATATTCCCAAGGACGTTCAGATCGCCAAGTGCGAATTTGAACCGAAAAATCAGCCGGTCATCCCCTATCCTATTACTTATGTTTCGGAAGATCAGCTCAAAAAAGCTGCCGAACTTATAGAAAATGCCCAAAGACCTTATATCTACTTCGGCGGCGGTATAATCAGCGGAAAGGCTTCTCAGGAACTCATCGCTTTTGCTGACAAGATCGACGCTCCTATGGGATGCTCGCTTATGGGACTTTCTGCTGTTCCTTCAGATAATCCGAAATTTCTCGGAATGCAGGGTATGCACGGTCATTACGCTTCTTCCGTCGCAGAAGACGAATCCGACCTCGTTATCGCACTCGGAGCACGTTTCAGCGACAGAGCTACCGGCAATAAGGCTCGTTTCGCTAAGAATTTCAAAATCATCCATATTGATATAGACGGTGCGGAATTACATAAGAATATCCCTTCGGATATAGCTTTGAACGGCGATATCAAGGACGCTCTTGAGCGTCTCACAGCTATAGTTCAGGAGAAAAAACATCCCGAATGGTTTGCCCGCATCAGCGAGCTTCGTGAAGAAGAAAACCGCCGCACGTCAAGCGCTATTGCTCACAAATATTCAAGGAGCTGCGAAAACTGTACAAACAGCTGCGATAAGTCAGGCATTTCCGCCGATGACCGTATGAATCCGTTTGAGATCATTGATATCGTAAGCTCTCATGCAGGCGATGCTGTTGTCGTTACAGACGTAGGACAGCATCAGATGTGGGCGGCTCAGAGATATCCTCTTAAAGCTCCGAGAACCTTCCTCACCAGCGGCGGTCTTGGAACTATGGGATTCGGAATGGGTGCGGCTATCGGTGCAGCAGCCGCTTCAGGCAAGCGCTCCCTTCTCTTCACAGGCGACGGCAGCTTCGGTATGAACCTTAACGAGCTTGCCACAGCCGTTTCAATGAATCTTCCGCTCGTTATCGTTATAATGAACAACGGAGTTCTCGGAATGGTTCGCCAGTGGCAAACGCTTTTCTTCGATAAGCACTACTCAAACACAACTCTTAACAGAAAAACCGATTTCGTTAAGCTTGCAGAAGCTTTCGGCGCAAAGGGCGCAAGAGTTTATACCAAAGACGAACTTGAAAAAACTGCTGAAGAAGCCTTCGCTTATAACGGAACTTTCGTTATCGACTGCGCTGTAGACTGCAATGAATTTGTTCTTCCAATGCTTCCTCCCGGCGGTTCGATCGACGATATCATAACAGAGATCAAGTGAGGTGAATGCAATGAATCAGTATGTAATCGGAATTATAGTTTCAAACATTTCAGGCGCTCTTTCAAGAGTTTCCGGAATGTTCACACGAAGAGTTTTCAATATCGACAGCCTTACGGTAGGAGAAACTGAATCCCCGGGATTTTCACGTATTACCGTTACTTTTCACGGCGACGACTATATCAAGGATCTTATTCTTCAGCAGCTTAGGAAGCTTCACGATGTTCGTGAAGTAGAAGTTCTCAGCGAAAAGGAAACCGTTATCCGTGAACTGCTTCTCATAAAGGTAAAAAACAGTCCGGAATCAAGACAGGATATAATGACTGCCGTTGAGATATTCCGCTCGAAAATAGTTGATTATTCCCCGACTGCATTAATATGTGAAATTACGGGCGAAACCTCTAAAATAGACGCTTTTATCGAGCTTGTAAAGCCATATGGTATTATGGAAATGTGCCGCACGGGTATAATAGCCGTAGAAAGAGGCGAAAACTGCCTTAATACCATAAAATGAAGGTAAAATACCTTCCCGTTGCCGTGCTTATCTTCGGAGCAATAAGCGCAGCAAGTCACGCATGGCTTAAGAATATAAGTTCTGATTCTATATTCTTAAAAGCATTGACATTACTTTCGGGCGCAGCTTCCGCCGCATCGCTGATTGCCGCAATGATCCATGTTATCAGAGGCAGTCGTTCAGATGACGAACCGCTGCGGCAGCTTGACCGACTGAAAAAATTTATCAAAATAATGCTTGTACTTGCTGCAATAACGCTTTTCGCCCTTATTGAAAGCATCGGCGGCGACAACGGCGAGTCCGACGAGGTTATTTACGCGTTATTTGCATTAATGGGCCTTTTCCCCACGGAAATTTTCTTCACAATCGTCTCCGCTGTAATTTATTGCATAAAAAAGAAACGGTATAACGCCGATATGGAGAATACCTCTGAGGATATCTCCAATGAAACAAAATTATAATTGCTCAACAGCAATTACATAAATATATTTAAAAAGGAGTCTTTTTAAAATGGAAAATACTGCAAAGGTTTTTTATGAACAGGATTGCGACCTTTCCCTTCTTTACGGAAAAACGATCGCTGTAATCGGCTACGGCAGCCAGGGTCACGCACACGCTCTCAACGCTAAGGAATCACTCGGCGATAAGGGCAGAGTTATCATCGGTCTTTACGAAGGTTCCAAGTCTTGGGACAAGGCTGTTAAGCAGGGCTTTGAAGTTTTCACTGCTGCTGAGGCTGCTAAGCAGGCTGATATCATCATGATCCTTATCAACGACGAAAAGCAGGCTGCTCTTTACAAGAACGACATCGAGCCAAACCTCGAAGCAGGCAATATGCTCATGTTCGCTCACGGATTCAACATTCATTTCGGCTGCATCGTTCCTCCTGCTGACGTTGACGTTACTATGATCGCTCCTAAGGGACCTGGTCACACTGTAAGAAGCGAATATCAGGCTGGCAAGGGTGTTCCTTGTCTCGTTGCCGTTCATCAGGACGCTACAGGCAAGGCTCAGGAAATGGCTCTTGCTTACGGTCTTGCAATCGGCGGCGCTCGTGCAGGCGTTCTTGAAACAACTTTCAGAACAGAAACAGAAACAGACCTCTTCGGCGAACAGGCTGTCCTCTGCGGCGGCGTATGCGCTCTTATGCAGGCTGGTTTCGAGACTCTCGTTGAAGCAGGCTACGATCCGAGAAACGCTTACTTCGAGTGTATCCACGAAATGAAGCTCATCGTTGACCTTATCTATCAGAGCGGTTTTGCAGGCATGAGATATTCTATCTCCAATACTGCTGAATACGGCGACTATATCACAGGTCCTAAGATCATCACAGAAGATACAAAGAAGGCTATGAAGAAGATTCTTTCCGATATTCAGGACGGTACTTTCGCTAAGGACTTCCTCCTCGATATGTCAAATGCAGGTTCTCAGGTTCACTTCAAGGCTATGAGAAAGCTTGCTGCCGAGCATCCTTCCGAGAAGGTCGGCGAAGAGATCAGAAAGCTCTACAGCTGGAACAACGAAGAAGACAAGTTCATCAACAACTGATTATTTTGATGATGTTTATGCATGGGACGCTGTCCCCTGCACTCCTGCCAAAGGGGTGTTAACCCCTTTGGAAACCCAGTATTAATTATATTAAATCTCCAAAAGGAGACTTAATATAATTAGGGCTTACGCCCAAAAGAGACAAATCCATCTCGACTGGATGTCAGGAAATAAGTTCTCATGCATATACATAACAAAACAAATATTCTTAAATTAAATATCCTCCGATTGAATAATCGGAATGTACACCGCTGCTTTCCCGATTTTTCGGGTTAGCAGCGTTTTTTTATGAAAGGAGCATATTTTATGGGATTTTTAGATTCGCTGAAAAAAATTTTTGACGCTGCCGAAAGTGCCGGCAAAAAAATCAATGATTCAGTGTTATCATCAGCAGCTCCGAAAAGGCCGGAAACTGCTGTCTCCGGTGCTCCTGTAAAAAAGACTCCGCAGGATATTCTTGATTCGGGAAATGTTCCTGCCAAAAAGTCCGTACTTATCGAAGATGAATACGGCGACAAAAAATATACGTTCCGACTTTCGGGTGATTTTATCGAGTTCAACAGCCACTGTGAACTGGATCCTTCTTACCAGTACGAACCGTACAGCAGTGAGGATTATACCGGATATCTTGAAAATCATCCTGCCATATTCATCGGCCCTTATGATGATGTTTACTATGCCGTTGAAAACGGTCAGCCTGTCGGAAAAGAATACGAAAAGCTTGATAATAAATACTTTGCATTTAAAACCAAACTTCCCTATTATGGAGAACTCCTTTACTGCTATGGTTTCCGTGACGGTACAGCAAGAGAACGTGAAGCGTTCGGGCTTACTTACAACAAGGATATTGAAGGTACTCCACTTGAAAAAAAGCTTATGGCTGCTCTTGATGACGCAGCTTCAACATATACTGAAATCTAATTAATGAGGTGAAATAAAATGAGCGGAAATTATTTCTGCGAGGGTGTTGAAAAGGCTTCACAGCGTTCCCTTTTCAATGCGCTCGGACACACTAAAGAGGAAATGAAACGTCCTCTCGTTGGTATCGTTTCGTCTTACAACGAGATCGTACCGGGACATATGAACATTGACAAAATCGTTGACGCTGTTAAACTCGGCGTTGCAATGGGCGGCGGAACTCCTGTCGTTTTCCCTGCTATCGCAGTATGCGACGGTATCGCTATGGGACACGCAGGTATGAGATATTCTCTCGTTACCCGTGACCTTATCGCCGATTCTACGGAATGTATGGCTCTTGCACATCATTTCGACGCTCTCGTTATGGTTCCGAACTGTGACAAGAACGTTCCCGGACTTCTCATGGCTGCTGCCCGTATCAACGTTCCGACTATTTTCGTAAGCGGAGGTCCTATGCTTGCAGGACACGTCAAGGGAAAGAAAACAAGTCTTTCCTCCATGTTTGAAGCTGTAGGAGCTTATACTGCCGGTAAAATGTCTGCTGAAGACGTTGAGGATTACGAAAACCATGCCTGTCCGACCTGCGGTTCATGTTCGGGTATGTACACTGCAAACTCAATGAACTGCCTTACCGAAGTTCTCGGTATGGGACTTAAAGGCAACGGAACTATCCCTGCCGTATATTCAGAAAGAATTCAGCTTGCAAAAATGGCTGGTATGCAGGTAATGGAGCTTTACCGAAAGAATATCCGTCCGCTTGACATCATGACCGAAAAGGCATTCCAGAATGCGCTTACTGCTGATATGGCTCTTGGATGCTCTACAAACAGTATGCTTCATCTTCCGGCTATCGCAAACGAGTGCGGAGTTAATATCAACCTTGATATCGCAAACGATATCAGCGCTAAAACCCCGAATCTCTGTCATCTTGCTCCAGCAGGTCACACTTATATGGAGGATCTTAACGAGGCAGGCGGCGTTTATGCGGTTCTTAACGAACTTGCAAAGAAAGATCTTCTCAATCTCGACTGTATGACTGTTACAGGCAAGACCGTCGGCGAAAATATCTCAGGCTGTATAAATAAAGATCCCGAAACTATCCGTCCTATCGACAATCCTTACAGTGAAACAGGCGGAATCGCAGTTCTCAAGGGAAATCTTGCTCCGGACAGATGTGTTGTCAAGAGAAGCGCAGTTGCTCCTGAAATGCTCGTTCACAGAGGTCCCGCAAGAGTTTTCGACAGCGAAGAAGAAGCAATCAAGGTGATCTATGAGGGCGGTATTAAAGCCGGAGACGTTGTTGTTATCCGTTACGAAGGTCCTGCCGGCGGTCCGGGAATGAGAGAGATGCTCTCCCCTACTTCCGCAATTCAGGGCGCAGGTCTTGGCTCGACTGTTGCCCTCATCACAGATGGACGTTTCTCCGGTGCGACAAGAGGTGCGGCAATCGGTCACGTTTCTCCTGAGGCCGTTAACGGCGGTACTATCGCTTACGTTAAGGACGGCGATATCATTTCGATTGATATCCCGAACTACAGCATCACTCTCGAGATTTCCGACGAGGAGCTTGAAGAGCGTAAAAAGACCATGCCTATCAAGAAAAAGGAAAACATCACAGGTTATCTCAAGCGTTATGCTTCTATGGTTTCTTCTGCTGATAAGGGAGCTATTATAAATAAAAAGTGAAGCCGTTAGGATAGATCAATTAGGGTGTGTTGACACTATCCGAAATGCTCGGATTGCAGGTATATTTTTCGCATTTCAAGGCAAAAATCCGCAGACATACTGTCGTATGACAAGGATTTTTAACGCAGAAAGACGGAAAAGATACCTGTAAGACGGGCGTTGAGCGGTAGCGTCAACGCGCCCTAAGGGGAATTATTATGAATATCACTGAAAAAAAGGTAAAAGAAACCGAAGCCAAAACCTATGCGTATTTATCCAGCATTGTTATTGGATTCCTGATTGCAGAGATACTATTGCTTATCTATTATTTGCAGGAATACCTTACAGATCACACTAACGAAGAAACTTATGTTGAGGAATTACATCATTATGTTGATCTGAATGGACTTTTGGTATTCGGTTGTTTGGGAGTAATTTTAATATTAATGTCATTTTTCGTTCTGCGATTTTGGATACGAAAAGTAAAACGCATTGAAAAAAGACTTCCTGTGATAATTATTTCAAGCGTTTTAACAATCTCTTTACTTCCCGTCTGGGGTTATCTTTCAATCCTGATCTTGTCAATAATAGATCTATTATGATTTAAAATAAATACAAGGCGATAATTAAATTTATATTTGAAAGGAATGATAAACATGGGTATGACAATGACTCAAAAAATTCTTGCGGCTCATGCAGGACTTGATTCGGTTCAGGCAGGACAGCTTATCCTCGCCAACCTTGATTTAGTCCTCGGCAACGATATCACATCTCCCGTTGCTATAAAGGAGTTCGCAAAGCTGAATAAAACCAGCGTTTTCGATAAGGATAAGGTGACCATGGTAATGGATCACTTCGCTCCTAACAAGGATATCAAAGCTGCTGAGCAGTGCAAAATGTGCCGTGATTTCTGCGGCGAAAAGGAAGTAACTCACTTCTACGACGTAGGCGAAATGGGAATCGAACACGCTCTTCTCCCCGAAAAAGGACTTGTAACAGCCGGCAACGTTGTTATCGGAGCAGACTCCCACACCTGCACTTACGGCGCTCTCGGAGCTTTCTCCACAGGCGTAGGTTCAACCGATATGGCTTGCGGAATGGCTATCGGCAAGGCATGGTTCAAAGTTCCGTCCGCAATAAAGTTCAATCTTACAGGAAAGCTTCAGAAATACGTTTCCGGTAAGGACGTTATTCTCCATATCATCGGAAAAATCGGCGTAGACGGCGCTCTTTACCGCTCCATGGAATTCACAGGCGAGGGACTTTCCTCTCTCACTATGGCAGACCGTCTCTGCATTGCAAACATGGCTATCGAAGCCGGAGCTAAAAACGGTATTTTCGAGGTTGACGATATCACTCTCGAATACATCAAGGAGCACGGCAACGCTGAACCTGCAATTTATAAGGCTGACGAGGACGCTGTTTACGATGAAGTTATCGACATCGACCTCTCTTCTATTCAGCCGACAGTTTCTTTCCCGCATCTTCCTGAAAACGCTAAAACTTTCGATCAGTTCGGCGATATCAAAATAGATCAGGTAGTTATCGGTTCATGCACCAATGGCAGACTTGAAGATCTTATCGCTGCCGCTGAAATAATGAAGGGCAAGAAGTGCGCTAAAAACGTTCGTGTTATCGTCATTCCGGCAACACAGCAGATCTATCTTGACGCTATGGAAACGGGACTCCTCAAAATCTTTATTGAAAGCGGAGCAATCGTTTCAACTCCGACCTGCGGTCCATGTCTCGGAGGATACATGGGAATTCTTGCAGCAGGAGAACGTGCAGTCGCTACGACAAACCGCAACTTCGTAGGAAGAATGGGTCACGTTGAATCAGAAGTTTACCTTGCAAGTCCGGCTGTTGCTGCTGCAAGCGCAATTACAGGAAAAATTTCAAGTCCATGGGAGGTAATGAGCAAATGAAATATACAGGAAATGTTATAAAATACGGCGACAATGTTGATACCGACGTTATTATCCCCGCACGTTACCTTAATACAAGCGATCACGCAGAGCTTGCTTCACACTGTATGGAAGATCTTGATAAAACTTTTGTAAGCCGTGTTCAGCAGGGCGATATCATTACTGCCGGACAGAATTTCGGCTGCGGTTCTTCCCGTGAACACGCTCCTATCGCTATCAAGGCAAGCGGAGTTTCTCTCGTTATCGCAAAGAGCTTCGCAAGAATCTTCTACAGAAACTCGATCAATATCGGACTCGCTATCGTAGAGTGTCCCGAAGCCGTTGACGGAATCAGCGAGGGCGATAAAGTTGAAGCCGACATGGATAACGGTATCATCCGCAATCTTACTACAGGCAAGGAGTACAAAACTGCTCCGTTCCCTGAATTCATCCAGAAAATCATCGAGAACGGCGGACTTATCCAGTCTATCGCCGACGGTATCATCAAGTAATGTAAACGGAGTTATTAAACAGGAAAGTGAGGAGGCATAATTATGTCTATTGAATATAGTGAATGGAGTGGATATCCATTATGGATTGATGCTTATGGTAAAAAGCATGATATTAAAGACATGAATGATAAATATATATACTCTTGTTATAATTGCTTAAAGAATATAGAGAAAATCTGTTATATGCTAACTGTTGATCAATTACCAAAAGATAAACAGAAAGAAATAGACATTCCTTTATCTGAAGCTTGGTTTTTGACCTATGGACAGATATATATTAAGGCCTTTGAAACAGAAATTAAACAGCGAAAAATATGATAAAATCTTGATGGAAACTATATATAAACACCCGATGTTCTGTCGAGATGAAAATAAAGGAGAATGGAAATGGAATTTAATATAGCTTTGCTCAAAGGCGACGGTATCGGTCCTGAGATCGTGGACAGCGCCGTTGCAGTTCTTGAAAAGACCGCTGAAAAATTCGGTCACAAATTCAATTTTACACCTTATCTCATTGGCGGATGCGCTATCGACGCAACAGGTATGCCGCTTCCACAGGAAACTGTTGACGGCTGTCTTGCAAGCGACAGCGTTCTTCTCGGAGCTGTAGGCGGTCCTAAGTGGGACGATCAGCCCGGTGAGAAGCGTCCTGAAAAGGCTCTTCTCGGAATCCGTTCCGCACTTGAACTTTTCACAAATCTTCGTCCGGCAACTCTTTATCCTGCACTCAGAGCCGCTTCTCCGCTGAAAGATGAAATAGTCGGCGACGGCTTTGACATCATGATCGTCCGTGAGCTTACAGGCGGAATCTACTTCGGCGACAGAGGCTACAGACAGGGCAAATACGGTGAAGAAGCCTACGACACCGAAGCTTACAGCGTTACAGAGATCGAACGTATCGGAAAAGTTGCTTTTGAAACTGCTATGAAGCGCAATAAGCGTGTTACAAGCATTGATAAAGCTAACGTCCTTGAATCCTCGCGTCTCTGGAGAAAGACCATGCATAAGCTCGCCGAGGAATATCCGGAAGTTGAATACAGCGATATGTTCGTTGACAATGCCGCTATGCAGCTTGTAAGAAATCCTAAGCAGTTCGACGTTATCGTAACTTCAAATATGTTCGGAGATATCCTTTCCGATGAAGCTTCACAGATCACAGGTTCTATCGGAATGCTCGCTTCGGCTTCACTCGGAGCAACAACAAGAGGTATGTATGAGCCTATTCACGGTTCTGCTCCTGATATTGCCGGACAGAACAAGGCTAATCCTATCGCTACTATTCTTTCAGCAGCAATGATGCTCCGCTATTCTTTCGGTCTTTCCGAAGAAGCAGACTGCATTGAAAAAGCTGTTGACAAGGTTCTTAACGACGGCTGGAGAACTGCCGATCTTATGGGCAGCACAGAGGGAACTCCTCTTACCTGCACTGAAATGACTGAAAAGGTATTGGAAGCGATCGCATAAAATGAACGACAAATTTAAAGCTATCGACTGCGGAATGAGTTCTCTTGCAGTATTCCGCAGTCTCCTCGGCGATGAAATTATAAACGAACTCTGGCAGCTTCTTGACAGCGGCAGCGAAGAGGTCTCTATAAATATATATAACTACTCCGAATTTGTTTCAAAGCTTTATAAAAGCGGAGCAAATCTGAGCGAATATGTTCTCAAGGCTGTTTTGCAGGACGAGAATTTCTATATCTCAGGCAGAGCAAAGGGTGAAACTTTCGACAGCTTCATTGAGGAAGCCGTGGAAAATGAACTCAGAATTTTACAGGAGTTTTCACAGCTCCAGCCACAGGATTTCGCACTCTTTGCAGACGGTACCATCTCGCTCCCGAAATGGAAAACTACAAAATTCGACTTTGTAAAGGAATACAAAAGCCGAATTGAAAATATCGGACGCTACGGTTATGGCAAGTTTGCTCAGAACAGAATGTTCATCCTCAGAAAGGGCGAGATAGTTCCCGTTAAGCATCCCGATCCACAGCGTCTTTCCTCGCTTTTCGGCTACGAAAGAGAACGAAAGGCTGTTATCGACAACACCCTCGCTCTTCTTAGCGGAAAACCGGCGCAGAACGTTCTTCTTTACGGCGATGCAGGAACGGGAAAATCTTCAACGGTCAAAGCTGTTGTAAACGAATTTGCAGATAGAGGACTCCGTCTTATCGAAATAACAAAGGAACAGCTTCGTGATATTCCCGATATTATCGAAAGCATAAGCGCCAATCCGCTGAAATTCATCATCTTTATCGACGATCTTTCTTTCGTTTCAGGAGAGGATTGCTTCGGAGCGCTTAAAGCTACTCTTGAAGGCTCTGTTTCGGCAAGAACGGGCAATACTGCGATATACGCCACAAGCAACCGCCGTCACCTTGTTAAAGAAAGCTTCTCCGACAGAGACGGCGACGACGTTCACCGCAACGATTCTATGCAGGAAACTCTTTCACTTTCGGCACGTTTCGGTTTAAGAGTTAATTTCAGCAAACCTGATAAAAAATCATACGTCCAGATAGCTCAGGAGCTTGCGGCTCAGCACGAAATCAATATCGACTCTGATACTCTCGCTCTTAAAGCGGAGCAGTTCGCTATGCAGGGAAGCGGCAGATCGCCGAGAACTGCAAAACAGTTTGTAAATCAACTCATTAATGAACAAAAATAAAAAGAAGGTAATTAAAATGCTGACTCTTGATAAAATCTACAGCGCAAAATATATACTTAAACAGGTTATAAGAGAAACCGACGTTATCCGTGCGCCTAAAATAAATCCTGATTCCGATATTTACCTTAAAACCGAGAATCTTCAGATAACCGGCTCTTTCAAAGTAAGAGGAGCTTATTACCGTATGTCTCAGCTTTCGGATGAGGAAAAAGCTAAGGGAGTTATCGCCTGTTCTGCCGGAAATCATGCTCAGGGCGTGGCTCTTGCGGCGGCTAAAAACGGTATCAAGTCGATCATCTGTCTTCCGGACGGAGCGCCTATTTCCAAGGTGGAAGCAACAAAAAGCTACGGCGCAGAGGTTTGCCTTGTCAAGGGAGTTTATGATGACGCTTATGCCGAAGCTCTCCGCCAGCGTGACGAATACGGCTACACTTTCATTCATCCTTTCGATGATGAAAACGTCATCGCCGGACAGGGTACGATAGGTCTTGAACTTCTTGAACAGCTCCCCGATATCGAAGCTGTTATTATTCCGGTTGGAGGCGGCGGACTTATTTCCGGAGTAGCTTTTGCAGTAAAGAGCCTTAATCCGTCAATAAAAGTCTACGGAGTTCAGGCTGCCGGCGCTCCAAGTATGGTCAATTCTATCAAGGACGGCAAAATCGAATGTCTTGACAGCGTTTCAACCATTGCCGACGGTATAGCCGTTAAAGAACCTGGGGAAAATACTTTCAGGCTTATTTCCGAATACGTTGACGATATCGTTACAGTTACCGACGACGAAATATCAGCCGCTATCCTTGCTCTTATGGAACAGCAGAAGCTTGTTACAGAGGGTGCAGGAGCTGTTTCCGTTGCAGCGGCAATGTTCAATAAAGTCCCGATAAAGGGTAAAAAGACGGTTTGTCTGCTTTCGGGAGGAAATATCGACGTTACTATCCTTTCAAGAGTTATCAAGCGTGGTCTGCTCATGTCCGGACGTTCCTACTCCATGATGATCGAGCTTATCGACAAGCCGGGTCAGCTTCAGGATGTTTCAAGAATCATTGCCGAGCTTGGCGGAAATGTTACGTCTATTCACCACGAACGTGCAAATGAAGGCTCGGCAGTCAACGGCTGTTACCTCAGAATAGTGCTTGAAACGAGAAATTATGAGCATATCGAGCAGATAAAGAAAGCTCTTGCCGACGAGGGATTCAAGGTACTCAATAATAATTAAAAGCTAATAATGGGATTCCAAAGGGTTTGTCAACCCTTTGGCAGAGTGCAGGGACAGCGTCCCTGCCGGGGTATCGGGGCAGAGCCACGCAAAGGACAGTGTGGAGAAACAGGAGGAAAATATCATGATAAAAATTCATACAGACAAAGCTCCGGCAGCAGTCGGACCATATTCACAGGCTATGGTTTCAAACGGAATGGTTTACACAAGCGGTCAGATCGCTATAAATCCGCTCACAAACACTATCGAAGCTGCTACCATTCAGGAGCAGACCGAACAGGTTATGCGCAATCTCGGTGAAGTTTTAAGAACAGCAGGTTCTTCTTTTGAAAAAGCTGTTAAAACTACCTGCTTCCTCGCAGATATGAACGATTTTGCCGCTTTTAACGAGATCTACGGAAAATATTTCACTTCACTTCCGGCAAGAAGCTGCGTTGCTGTTAAAACGCTTCCGAAGAACGTTCTTGTCGAGGTTGAGGTTATCGCCGAAAGCACTCTTTAATGAAAATGCCGCAATACTGATTCTTTGTCAGCTTGCCAATCATGTAAATTTAAGAAATTCTGATTTCTATACTCTTATCAAAAGAAAGTTCATTCCATGGGCATTCTGTCCTAATTATTTTCATTACCTCTTTACGAGGTAATGAAAATAATTAATATCGGGATTCCAAAGGGGATGTACTCCCCTTTGGCAGGGGTGTGGGGACAGAGTCCCCGCTCAAATTGACAACATTGTCCAGCTTACTGATAAAGAATCAGTATCAGATAAAGGAGTTTTTATATGACAGTAAGGGAATTGCAGGACGCTGTCCTGAAACTTAAAAAAGAAACAAATACAGCCATTCTCGCCCACAGCTATCAGGCAAGGGAAATCGTTGAGATCGCCGATTTTACCGGAGACAGCTATAAACTCAGCGTTGACGCTAAAAACATCGATGCGGACAATATTCTGTTCTGCGGAGTTCATTTCATGGCTGAAACAGCAAAAATGCTCTCGCCGCAGAAACGAGTTTTTCTCGCAAACTCTCAGGCAGGATGTCCTATGGCAGAACAAATGGATGCTGAAATGATATCCGCTATAAAAAATCAGGAGCCTGACCGAACTGTTGTTGCCTATATCAACACTACGGCTTCGCTTAAAACAGTCTGCGATGTCTGCGTTACGTCCTCAAGCGCACTGAAAATAGTCAGAGCTATTGATAACGACAAGATCCTCTTTATTCCGGACTGCAACCTCGGCGACTTCGTTAAAAGAAACTGTCCCGAAAAGGACATAAAGCTGCTTCAGGGCGGATGTCCCACTCATGCGGCAGTAACCGTTAAGGACGTTGAAAAGGTCAAGTCCGAACATCCCGATGCGCTGTTTCTCGTTCATCCTGAATGTCAGCCTGCCGTGACCATGCTTGCCGATTACGTCGGCTCTACGTCCGGAATCATGGACTTTGCAAAAAAATCAGACGCTAAAGAGTTTATTATCGGAACGGAAACGTCCATCGCAGAACATCTTCAATATGAATGTCTGGAAAAGAAATTCTTCCCCGTTACAAAAGATATCGTCTGCCGCAATATGAAGATAACAACTCTGCCCGATGTTTACAACTCTCTTCTCGGAATAGGCGGAAACGGCAGCGCTTTTGAAATTTTAATGGACGATGAGCTTATCGCTCAGGCAAGAAAATGCATTGACGAAATGATAAGACTGGGCGGCTGAATATGACCGGACTTGTTGAAAAGCTGTATCAGAACGGCAATTTATCTGACGAGGAACTTCTTTCGCTTATAAATTCAAATGACGAACAGACCTCCGAGCTGCTCAAAAAGTATGCAGACGAAGTAAGACAGCGTATTTACGGCAAAAAAGTTTTTCTGAGAGGTCTTATCGAGATATCAAGCTATTGCAAAAACGACTGCCTTTACTGCGGGATCAGATGCAGCAATAAAAATGCTCAGCGTTACCGTCTTAGCAGTGAGGAGATCATGAGCTGCTGCGAAAACGGTTACGAATTGGGATTCCGCACCTTTGTGCTTCAGGGCGGAGAGGACGCTTTTTTCAGCGACGAGGTTCTTGTTCCGATAATAAGAGCTATCCGTGAGAAATACTCCGACTGCGCCATCACGCTTTCACTCGGAGAACGCTCCTATGAAAGCTATAAAAGGCTAAAGGATGCCGGAGCAGACCGCTATCTTCTCCGTCACGAAGCGGCTTCAGAGGAACTTTACGCAAAGCTTCATCCGGAGAAAATGAGCCTTGAAAACCGCATGAACTGTCTGTTTAAGCTCCGTGAACTCGGCTATCAGGTCGGCGCAGGCTTCATGGTTGGAGCTCCGTATCAGACCGCTCAGCACCTTATTAAAGACCTGCGTTTTTTACAGAAGCTCCAGCCGCAGATGATCGGTATCGGACCTTTCGTGCCTCACCATGACACGCCTTTTGCAGATCATAAAGGCGGAACGCTTGAGCTTACTCTGAAACTTCTCAGCATTATCAGACTTATGTTCCCGAAGGTTCTGCTTCCGGCTACGACCGCTCTGGGAACTATTTCCCCTATCGGCAGAGAACTTGGTCTGCAAACAGGCTGCAATGTTGTAATGCCGAATCTTTCCCCTGTTAAAGTTAGAAAAAAATACGATCTTTACGATAATAAAATATGTACCGGAGAAGAAGCGGCTGAATGCCGTGGCTGCCTTAAAAAAAGGATCAACTCTGCCGGCTATATCATATCCGGCGAGCGTGGCGACCATTCTGATTTTACCGCTTCATAAGGAGAAAAATAATGAGAGTACGATTTCATCTTCCCGATTTTTCGGGAAATTTCAAGCTTAATTTTATGTTTGCGGAAACGCTTAAGCATCGTCCGGAATTTTTCAGAGAGGGCGTTGAAATAGCTTCGTTTTATGGAGTTTTTCCGCCGTCTATTTGGAACGGCGGCAGAACTCAGGGCGGAGTTGTCGATAAAGCGTTCGTGAAAAATGTCATTAAGGTTTTCAATGAGCAAGGTATTCCGCTTCGCTTCACTTTCACCAATCCTGCACTTGAAAAGAAGCATCTCAGCGACAGCTTCTGCAATATGGTAATGAATCTTGCCAATAACGGCTTGAACGAAGCTATCGTTATGTCACCGCTTCTTGAGGATTACATCAGAAGAACTTATCCCAAATACAAACTGACAAGCTCTACCTGCAAAAGAATAACCGATCCTGACGCTCTTAAAGCCGAGCTTGAAAAGGACTACAGCATCGTTGTTGTCGATTATGATTTCAACAATAATTTCGAGGTTCTTGAAAAGCTTCCGAGAAAAGCCGACTGCGAGCTTCTTGTTAATGCCTGCTGCGAACCCGGATGTCCGAGAAGATCAGCTCATTACCATTCTATCGGAGTACAGCAGATCGCCTACAATGAACACATCAAAAAGTACCCGAACGCTCCGTTTGACGCAAGCAAATACGATCCTGAACATTTCCGTGAATGTCCTTATTCCAAAAGAGGAATTTTCGAGATACGCAATCTTAGAACGCACATTTCACCCGACGACATCTGGGAGAAATACGTTCCTATGGGATTTGAGCAGTTCAAGATCGAAGGCAGAACCGCAAGTCCGCTTAATGTTCTTGAAACCTATATGTATTACATGGCTAAACCTGAATGTCGTGATGAGGCAAGATTCACGATCTTGAAAGCTCTTGAAAATTCACACGCTCTCATATTCAATTAAGGAGAAAAATTATGAAAGTAAGATTCCATCTGCCGGATTTCACCCAGCATTTTAAATTAAATCTTGTTTTTGCAGCTATGGTTAAAAGTTGTCCTCAGTTTATGCGTGAGGGAGTTGAGATCGCTTCGGTTTACGGTGCATTTCCGCAGTCTCTCTGGAACGGAGGACGAACCAACAGCGGAATTTGCGATAAATCTTTCGTCCGCAGTGTGCTTAAATCTTTCAACAGCGAGGGCATTCCTCTTAGGTTCACATTTACCAATCCTATGCTTAAAGAGGAACATTTAAGCGATCCATTCTGCAATGCGGTACTGAAAATGGCTAATAACGGTCTTAACGAAGTCATTGTCAATTCGCCTCTGCTTGAAGAATATATCCGCAAAAACTATCCTAAATATAAGCTTACAAGCTCTACCTGCAAGCGCATAACGGATATAGAAAAGCTTAAAGAAGAAATGGAAAAGGACTACAGCATAGTGGTTCTCGACTACGATTTCAACAACAAATTTGACCTTCTGGAACAAATTCCTCATAAGGAAAAATGCGAGATACTGGTAAATGCCTGCTGTGATCCCGGATGCAAAAGACGTACTAAGCATTATCAGGATCTCGGAATGCAGCAAATTATTTACTGCGATCATCTCAAAAAACATCCCAATAAACCCCTTAACTTAAAAGATTATCCGAATATGCCCGAAACAGACTGTCACTGCGCCGACAGAAGTATATTTGAGATAAAGGATCTTAGTACACACGTTTCTCCTGACGATATCTGGGAAAAATATGTGCCGATGGGATTCAATCAGTTCAAAATAGAGGGAAGAACGTCAACAACGCTTAATCTTATTGAAACTTATCTTTACTATATGGTAAAACCGGAATGCCGTGATGAAGCAAGATTCATGTTCCTTTACAATCTGGAAAAATACGGCGTTATCAAAATCAACGACTAAAGGAAACGCCGCACATTTTTCTATGTGGACACCAAAAGGAGATTTTATGAAAACTGCACCGATTTTCAGCAATAATATGGTTCTTCAGCGTGAAAAGCCGATTCGTATTTTCGGAGTATGCGGGAAAAATCATCAGCATAGCATAATCGCTGCGATTCCGGAGATTAACGTTTCCGTCAAAGCAATTATTACCGGCGAAAAATGGATGGCTGTTCTTCCTCCGCTGAAAGCCTGTAAAAGCTGTACGGTCGAAATAAGTTCCGGCGGGGAAAAAATTATTTACAGCAATGTCGCTGTCGGAGAAGTCTGGCTCGCCGGAGGTCAGTCCAATATGGAATTCGAGCTTCAGAACGATCAAAACGGCAAAGAAGCTCTTCAGGAATGCGCAAAGGAAAATGTACGGTTTTATGCAGTTCCACGCTGCGAAATGGCTGACAAAAACCTGAAAAATGCAGAAGAGCAAAGCTTGTGGCAGACTGCTTCGTATAACAATTCTGCAAAATGGTCAGCAGTCGGATATTATTTTGCAAAAAAGCTCAGCCGTAAACTTGGGGTGACAGTCGGCATCATCGGCTGCAACTGGGGCGGAACTTCTGCATCGGCTTGGATGAAACGTGAATATCTCGCTCAAGACAGCCGTATACGTAATTATATAGAAGATTATGATAAAGCGATATCGGGCAAGACTAATGAACAGATGATAGCTGAATATGACGAATATGTAAATTACCACAGTAAGTGGGAAAAAAAGGTTCAGCAGTGCTACGCCGAAAATCCGGCTGTAAAATGGGATGAAGTTTTAAAAATATGCGGCGAAAACCGTTATCCCGGACCTATGGGTATTAAAAATCCAATGCGTCCATGCGGTCTTTATGAAACGATGATAAGCAGGATAACTCCATATACGCTTGCCGGATTCCTCTATTATCAGGGCGAATCCGACGATCATCTTCCGGAAACATATGATGTTCTGCTGAAAGCTCTTATCGAAAACTGGCGGAGTGACTGGCTCGATGATGAACTGCCGTTTCTCATGGTACAGCTTCCGATGCACAAATACGAGTCGGATCCTGACTTCAAAAACTGGCCGATCATCCGTGAAGCTCAGATGAAGGTTTTCAGAACCGTTAAAAACACCGGATTAGCAGTCTGTCTTGACTGCGGCGAATTCAATAATATTCATCCTACAGATAAAAAAGAGGTTGGAAACAGGCTCTATTTACAGTCGCTTTCCGAGGTTTATAATCTTGCGGATAAAACCGAAACTCTTCCTCCTCTTTTCAGAAACGCTGCTTTGGAAAATGGCAGAATTCGCCTGTTTTTTGATAATTGCAGCGGATTCTGTTCAGATTCCGACAAGATAAACGGATTTGAGATCGCAGGCAGTGACGGCGAATTTATTCCTGCCGACGCTGAAATCGACGGCGACACAATTCTTTTATGTGCCGATTTCATAGCTCCTCTTACCGCAATCCGATATCAGTGGACTAATTATGCCGAAGTCAATCTGTTCGGGAAAAACGGTCTTCCCGTTCCGACTTTCAGAAACAGTATTTACCTTTTCTGATATTTATTAAGGGGACTCTGCTCCCAACGGTCGCCCGTACCCTCTGTCAGCAAGCTGACATCTCC